>JAYRHO010000460.1:0-2670 GCA_041907245.1 Saccharospirillaceae bacterium | reverse complement strand
TGTTTTCTTGGCTGCGCACCTCGATTTTGCCACCCAAAAGCCCAGTGACCAGGGTGTAAATAATATGCAGCCCTAGCCCCGAGCCACCTTGCCCAAGTTTGGTCGTAAAAAAGGGGTCGAAAATCTTTTTAAGGTGCTTGGTGGGAATACCAACGCCATCATCTTGTAATTGCATGATGACCGTTTTTTTATCTTGGCTAAGCTCCGCGCTTAAAGTGATAGCGCCTTGATCTCGCTCCTCAAAACCGTGAATTAACGAGTTATTAATAAGGTTGATAAGCACTTGCCCTAAAGGGCCTGGGTAGCTGTCTAGCATTAAAGCATCGGGTGTTTGATCTAGCAGCTGATAGGGCGTTTTGCGCAAAGTAGGGTGCAGAGTAAGCGTAATTTCATCGGTTAATTCGCGCAGATTAAACTTGCGGCGTTGATAGCTGGTTTGATCCACCGCCAGCTGTTTAAAGCTGCGAATTAATTCGGCGGCACGAATTAAATTACGCTCAATAATGATGCTGCCGTCTTTCACTTCTTGCATAAAGCTGGCTAAAGCCGAGCGCGTCAGCCCTTGCTCCACTTGCGTTTGAAAATTTTTATTACTTAACGCCAATGAAGTGGACACCATCATGGCGTTGCCAATAGGGGTGTTTAGCTCGTGCGCCACGCCTGCAACCAGTGCACCCAAGGAGGCCAGCTTTTCATTTTGTAAGAGCTGATTCTGCGCGCGCTGTAAGTTTTCTAAAGTGCTTTGTAATTCGGCGGTGCGTTCTAGCACGCGCTGCTCTAATGTGGCGTTTAATTCAAGGACTTTTTCTTCGGCATTTTTTTGTTCGGTGATGTCCATCTCTAGGCCATCAAAAACGAGATGACCGTTTTCAAGCCGTCTTGGTGAAGAAATAAATAAAAACCAACGAACTTCGCCATTGGGTAATCGACAGCGCATTTCTGCTCTGAAATCCGTCATGGTTTCGATGCTTTTTTCTTCTAATTTTATAAACTTACTAATATCTTCAGGGAGTAGCTGATTATATAAAAGACTAGGATCGGCTAGCGCTTGCTCTACAGAAATGCCATGTGTTTTTTCGACGCCCTGGCTTAGGTAATTAAATTTTCGTACTTCACCATTTAGGCCGCAGTCCAGCTGATACATCATACTTCTTGGTAAATTGTTGCTGACCATTTGCAGGCGATCTTGGCTTTCACGCAAGCGAAGCTCGGTTTCTTTTAATGAGGTGATATTAATGTGCGTGCCTAAGGTTTTTGAGGTGCGTTTTCCTTGGGCATCGCGCAGGGTGCTACCGCGCGACCACACCCAAATCCAGCCGCCTTTGGCATGAGAAAGCCGAAATTCGCTTTGGTACATTTCGTTGCTGTTGCTAGCGAGGTAGTCGGCAAAGCTGCGCAGAGCGCGATCCCGATCATCGGGGTGTAATAAATCCTCCCAAGTTGTTTTTATATTTGGTGTTCCATCAAACAAATAATTATTTGGGTCACGCCCCAGCATGGTGAAATATTCAGGGCTGCACCATAAACTTTGGGTGCTCTGATCCCATTCCCACGCCCCCGTATTGGAGGTGTGAGTCAGCGCCTTAAAACGCTCACTTTCATAACGGTGGGCTTCTTCGATTTTTTTGCGGGAGGTAATATCCAGCCGAGCGCCGATCATTTTGATAGGGGTGTCTTGGGCATCGCGCTCGGTAATACGGCCATTATCCATAACCCAAACCCAGTGCCCCAACTTATGGCGCATGCGCACTTCACAAGAAAAACGATCGGTTTTACCCGCGATATGCTCTTCGGCGGCAATGCGAGCCGCATCACGATCGTCTGGATGACAAAGCTCGACACTGGTGCGTTCATGAATAGGCATCAGATCTTCTAGCGTATAGCCTAAAATTTCGGCCCAGCGTTCATCCAAAATGACTTCGTGTGTTTGCAAATTCCATTGCCAGGTGCCGCAGTGCAAAGCATCTAAAACATGCTCGACAAATGGTTTTTCAGCCTGCATAAATTACCCTTGATGCTGCGCGGTGAAGGTGGCGAGCCACAGATTAAAATCGGCTTCTGGCATGGGTTTGGCAAAAAAATAGCCTTGGCCATCTTGGCAGCCTTTTTCGAGCATGGATTGGGCTTGCTCTTGCGTTTCGATGCCTTCGGCAATGGTGCGCAGTTTAAGGTGCGTAGCCATAGTAATTATGGTGTTGGCTAGGTCGTGATTGGTGTTTTCACCACTACCACTGACGAAAGCGCGATCAATCTTTAGGCGGTTTAAATTTAATTTCTGCAAAACATTTAAAGAGGAATAGCCCGTACCAAAGTCGTCCATGGAAAGATGCACATCGGCATCTTGCAGTGATTTAAGCTTGCTTGAGAGTTTTTCAAAGCTTTCAATAGCAATGGATTCGGTTAATTCAATTTCAACATGCCTGCCAGGTACCCCTGATTGTTTTAATAAACTTAAAACAAGAGTAACGAAATTCGGCTCGGCAAATTGCGCGTGCGATACGTTGATGGCAATACGAAAATCGTCATCGACTTTTTCATTCATTGAAAGACGCCAATTTAATGCCGTACGCATGACCCATTCGCCAATGGCAACCATAAGCCCAGATTGCTCTGCAATGGGAATAAAAGTATCGGGTGGAATAAATTTACCATCTGAGGTGCGCCAGCGTA
>JAYRHO010000459.1:0-5574 GCA_041907245.1 Saccharospirillaceae bacterium | reverse complement strand
TGTCTTTCAGCTGCTTGACAATGTACAGCTCGCCTTGACCAGCGATTTTGGGGAAGTTGGGCACCATGCTATTGCCGTCTGCACCGTGGCAGGCGCCGCACATGGCCGCTTTGTCTTTTCCAGCTTGCGCGTCGCCAGCGTGAGCGACAGTCATCAATCCAGCAGATACGATCAGGCTAATCAACAGGTTTTTCATCATCAAGTCCAAGGTTGTAAATGAATTCTTGTATTGTTAAGTCGGGGTGCTTAACAGGGCTCTTTGGCAACGCGCAGCATAATAGCGGAAAAAACAGCCAGTTTTTAGCAAAAACTGGCCAAACTACCTATTTTGAACCAGTAAAACTGCAAAACAGAGAACTGTGCTACCATGCCGCTCTTAAAAGTGCGCGCATTATATATCATTAATTTCCAGACGGTCATCAGTTTACCTATGTCATCAGCCGATTCCTTGACTTACACCAAAGCTTGCTTCTTAAAAAGTGCTGCCAAGCTAAGCCAATGCCCTGCCGAAATCGTGCGCGAGGTGGCCTTTGCTGGGCGCTCCAACGCAGGAAAATCCAGCGCACTGAACTGCTTAACCGACAACAAAAAGCTGGCGCGCACCAGTAAAACCCCCGGCCGCACGCAGCTGATTAACTACTTTAAACTTGGTGATGCGCCCTTAGCCCTGGTGGATTTGCCAGGCTACGGCTTTGCCAAAGTGCCTCTGGCCATCAAAGAAGCATGGCAAAAAGAGCTGGATAACTACCTAACCAACCGCGAAGCTCTGGTGGGCATGGTGTTGCTAATGGATGTACGTCATCCGCTCAAAGAGTTCGACCGCGCCATGCTGAGCTGGGCCAAGCGCTCGCACCTGCCCGTGCATGTGCTTCTCACCAAGGCCGATAAGCTCAGCCGTGGCCCTGCGCAAAACGCCTTGCTTGCTGTGCAAAAAGAGCTGAAAGGTTATGGCATAGCCGTCAGCGCCCAGACCTTTTCCTCGCTCAATGGCGACGGGCTCGATACGCTTAAACGCAAATTGGATGAGTGGTTTTTAGCTGCGGATACGGTGGTCGAACCACCGCTTTAGCGTAAATGGGCGGCTACTGCGCGCCCACTTCTTTGAGTAAATCAACGTAGTGTTCAGAACGTGCGTGGCCGCTGATGTACGCCAGAATGCTTTGACCCTTGGCGTTTTTGGCGTTTATATTTTTGCCTTCTTTGACAAACATCTCCAAATAGCGGTGAAACTCCCACACAGGAATGAACTGATACGCGCGAATGGCGGCGTCGAAATCGGGGTCGTTACGGTCATCGGCGCGACGCTCAACGTGCAAAAAACGCTCTAGCATGGCGTCTGTCCATTCGGTGTTGTACTGCGGGTCTTTCTCTTTAGGCACAATCCAATCCTCTAATACGCAAAAATTGCGCGCAAAATACGGGCTTTTCTTATAACAATCCAATATAACTTAGTCATATGGTTATAAGCAGAAAGAAATAAGCACCAACCTAAAGCGTGCGGTACATTAAATCCCAAACGCCGTGACCTTTGCTTTCGCCGCGCTTTTCAAATTTGGTGTAGGGGCGACTGTCAGGGCGCGGTATGCACTGACCCTGGCCTGCGACGTTGGCAAAACCTTGCTCGGCATCCATGATTTCCAGCATGTGGTCTTTGTACGGCTCCCAGTCGGTCGCCATATGAAAAATACCCCCTGTTTTCAGCACGCGACGCAATGCCGCCGCAAACTCAGGTTGCACGATGCGGCGTTTGTTGTGCTTTTTCTTATGCCAAGGATCGGGGAAAAACAGTTGCACCGTATCCAAACAATGATCAGGCAGCAGTTTTAGCACTTCGATAGCGTCTTCTTTGTAGGTGCGTAAATTACGCAGCTGCTTTTCCTCGGTCAAAGCCAAGAGCGCACCGACGCCCGGAACATGCACTTCCACACCAATAAAATCTTTCTCAGGCGCGGCCTCGGCCATTTGCACCAGCGTCGTACCCATGCCGTAACCGATTTCCAACACCAAGGGCGCTTGGCGACCGAAAACCTGCACAGGGTCAAGCGCACCCTGCGCAATATCCAGCCCAAAGCTTGGCCACATGCGCTCCAGCGCACCTTCTTGGCCTTTGGTTAAACGCCCTGCACGCATCACAAAGCTTTTAATGGCGCGGCGATGCTCAGGAGGAACGGGAGTCGAGTTTGCAGTGCTGTCTGTCACGGGAAAACCTAAGGGGCTAAAAAGGCGGCGATTATATCAGCACTAGGCGAAAATGCGTGAGGTGGTATGATTGCCGCCTCTTTTTTCGCAAGGGCTAGGCCGTGAAATACGCAGATTTGCGCGATTTTATTCAAAAACTGGAAGAGCGAGGCGAGCTAAAACGCATTCGCTATCCCGTTGATCCTCACTTGGAAATGACCGAAATTGCCGACCGCGTGTTGCGCGCAGGCGGCCCTGCCCTGCTTTTTGAAAACCCCAAAGGCTACGACATGCCGGTGCTGGCCAATCTCTTTGGCACGCCCAAGCGCGTGGCTATGGGCATGGGCGAAGACAGCGTCAGCGCGCTGCGTGAAATTGGCAAATTACTGGCGTTTTTAAAAGAACCCGAGCCACCCAAAGGCTTAAAAGATGCGTGGGAAAAGCTGCCCATCTTTAAAAAAGTGCTGACCATGGCACCCAAAGAAATTAAAAATGCGCCCTGCCAAGAAGTCGTACTCGAAGGCGAGGCCATCGATTTAAGTAAAATCCCCGTAATGAAATGCTGGCCAGGCGATGCCGCACCCTTAATTACTTGGCCGCTGGTAATCACCAAAGGCCCCAACAAAGACCGCCATAATTTGGGCATTTATCGCCAACAAGTCATTGGTAAAAATCGCGTGATTATGCGCTGGTTAAGCCACAGAGGCGGCGCGCTGGATTTTCGTGAATGGCAAGAAAAATACCCAGGCAAACCCTTTCCTGTTTCCGTTGCCTTAGGTGCAGACCCCGCCACGATTTTAGGCGCGGTAACGCCTGTGCCCGACACCCTGAGCGAATACGCTTTTGCAGGATTATTGCGCGACAGCAAAACCGAAGTAGTAAAAAGCATCGGCAATGATTTGCTTGTACCCGCCAGTGCCGAAATTATTTTAGAGGGCTTTATTTACCCCAACGACACCGCACCCGAAGGTCCTTATGGCGATCACACGGGCTATTACAACGAAGTCGATAATTTTCCCGTTTTTACTGTTGAACGCATTACGCAGCGCAAAAAACCCATTTATCACAGCACTTACACAGGCCGCCCACCGGATGAACCTGCGGTATTGGGTGTGGCCTTAAACGAAGTTTTTGTGCCCATTTTACAAAAACAATTTCCAGAAATTGTCGATTTTTATTTGCCACCCGAAGGCTGCTCTTATCGCATGGCCATCGTCAGCATGAAAAAACAATACGCAGGTCACGCCAAGCGCGTGATGATGGGCGTGTGGTCATTCTTGCGCCAATTTATGTACACCAAATTCGTCATAGTGGTGGACGAAGATGTCGACGTGCGTAAATGGGAAGATGTTATTTGGGCCATTACCACGCGCATGGATCCTGCACGCGACACCACCTTGGTAGAAAACACGCCCATTGATTATTTGGATTTTGCCTCACCCATTTCAGGGCTTGGCTCGAAAATGGGCATGGACGCAACCAATAAATGGCCAGGCGAAACCACGCGCGAATGGGGCACCCCCATAGTTAAAGACGAACAAGTAGTGAAGCGCATCGACGCCATTTGGCAGGAACTCGGAATTTAATTTTCTCTCATGCCAAAAATTACTTTTCAACCTGCCAATATTCAGATCCACTGCACGCCCGAGCAAAGTATTGCCGAGGCGGCGCAAGAGCAAGGCGTAGAAATGTTTCTAGGCTGCGATAACGGCCTGTGCATGATTTGTCAGAGTGAGCGTATTTCTGGAACATTTCATTTCCGCAATGATTTGGGTTTGGACGTACTCGAACGCGAAGATAGGGTATTATGCTGCGTTGCCAAACCGCTAACCGATGCTGAGTTATACATGCCCTCCATACACGCCGCCGACCACATAAAGCCAAACAGCTACGCCTGCCAAATTGCCCGCGTTGTCGAAATTGGTGCGGCCATGTGGCAGGTGATACTGCGGCTACCCGCAGGAAAAAAACAAAACTACTGGGCAGGGCAACATTTATTTTTGCACATTCCCGACAGCAAGCAGCAAGAAGAATTAGTGCCCTTTTCCATTGCCAACGCCCCCGCCGAACTCATGGAAACCGACCCGCGCGAGCTGGAATTACTGATTGCCTGTCACAGCGAAACCGCATTAAATATCATTCGTTTTTTGCAACAAGCCGTAGTCGTGCACGCAACTCTGCCTATGGGTGAGTGCATTATTAATTCTCGTTTTCTGGCCACGCATTATGGTGAGCCGCTGATTATGGTGGCCGCAGGCAGCGGTTTTTCGCAAATTAAATGCCTGCTAGAAGCCACCTTAAAACTCTCACCGAAACAAAGCATTCATCTGTATTGGTCGAATAAAACCGCCAGCGAATTTTATTTGCTCGAATGGATTAAAAATCTTGAAAAAATATACGCCAACTTTCACGCGCATCTCATTTTAGAAAAAACAGAAGCAAACTGGACAGGGCGCACAGGCTGGCTTTATCAAGTGATTGAACAGGATTTTAACGATTTACGCCGCACTCAGGTTTTTGCTTGCGGCTCTGCCAACATGGTTTACGGCACCTTGGATAAACTAGCAGAGCGCGGCTTATCTTTAGCCAATATGCACTCGGATACCTTCCAGTACGCACCGCGTGCATAAAACTAAATCACCCCTTTTTTACGAATGGCATCAGGAGTCGTGCCTTGCCATTTTTGAAACGCCTTCGTAAAACTAGATTGATCGCTATAGCCGCACTGTTCGGCAATGCGCTCAATGCTCAAGCTGCTATTTTGCAAATAGCGCAAAGCCGTATTTTTTAGCATTTCTTGGCGAATAGCACGAAAACAATAGCCATTTTCAGCCAGCTTCCTACGCAAGGTTCGCTCGCTCATTCCCATCTCAATAGCGGCTTGCTCGGCATTGATAAAGCCCTTGTTATTACGAACAATAAGCTGACGCAAACGCAAAACAATATCTGGAATATCCGTAAAGCCATCTGCTTGAATTGAGTCTTTTAAAGAACCTGGGATATTGTTATTTTCCGTAAAATAAATAAGCTCATCTTGCTCACCCACTCCCACGATCGAATCTTTAAAGAAATTTTTTACCGAATCGGATAGTGTAAATCTATTTTCTACAGTCTTTATTTTAATCTTCGGGATAATCATCGAAGCCATTTTATAAAAGCTAGTAAGATACGCCTGTATTAAAAAATCTTTTATATCATCGGGCAAATGCTTTGCTTTGAAGAAAACATAAATTCTGCCCTCTTCCTCTGAAATTTTAATGGGCATAATTGGAATGCGAATATTGAGGTAGGTAACGATATCTCTAATTAAACTCAAAGTATTGCCACGGTAAAAATAACTGTACCCTAAAAAACCGTGCGCAGAGGAGTCCAGCTCTAAGCCATATTTAAACCCTG
>JAYRHO010000458.1:0-1775 GCA_041907245.1 Saccharospirillaceae bacterium | reverse complement strand
TGTACCATAGCGAAAAAATACCCGAAAAAAGTTTTACTCTGCACCGATTGCTTGGCGCCAGTGCGCAGGGTTTTCGTTATAACCAAAATTTGCACTTGCCTTATGATTGCGTAGTGGTCGATGAAGCCTCGATGATCGATTTGCCGATGATGAGCCATTTACTTTGTGCGTTAAGCCAGCATGCGCGGCTGATTTTATTGGGCGACCGTGATCAGCTGGCGTCGGTGGAGGTAGGCAGTGTGTTGGCGGATTTGTGTGATGCGGGGGTGGAACATGGGCCTTCGCCTGAATTTGCGCGTGTTTTAACGCAAGTCACGGGCTTTGATTTTTCCGCCGTAGTCGAGCCCAAAGCGGCGCTTTTGCAAAATAATTTGGCGCAGCTGCGCGTGTCTTATCGCTTTCATAAAGACAGCGGCATTGGCCATTTGGCGCGTGCTGTAAATACTGGAAATAAAGCAAACGCGCATGCCGCGTTAACTCAAAGTACCGATGGCAAAGTGGCTTGGCTTTTGCTGGATGAGCCTAATTTAAAATGGCCTAAATACTCGCCTTGGCGAGATCTGTTGCTTACGGGTTTTAAACCCTATACCGAGGCTGTGCAAAATTACTTAAAGGCCGATGCGTCTAAAAATCCTGAAGCGCTTTTTCAGGCGTTAAATCAGTTTCAATTATTGGTTGCCATTCGCAAGGGTGCATTTGGCGTGGAAATGGTCAACGCTTTTATCACGCAGCTTTTGCACAATGAAATGCTGTTGCCGCGCGCGCAGGATTTAAGTCAGTGGTTCGCGGGTAGGGTGGTGATGATTAGCGAAAATAATTATGATCTGAATATTTTTAACGGCGATGTCGGTATTGCTTTGCCGCACGAAGGCAAATTGCGCGTGGCTTTTTTGCAGGCCGAGGGTGGCGTGCGCTGGCTGCTGCCCAGCCGTTTGCCCGCACACGAAACCGCCTTTGCTATGACAGTACACAAAAGCCAAGGCTCGGAATTTACTCATGTGGCTTTGCTGTTGCCCAATGAGCACCAAAATGTGATTTCCCGCGAGCTGATTTATACCGCCATTACCCGCGCTAAAACGCAATTTACCTTGGTTGCTTCTGCGCTTTGTTGGGAGCAAGGTTTGGCCTTGCAAGTAGAACGTGCCAGTGGGCTTAGGGATATTCTGTGGCCAAAGGCTGGGGTGGGGGAATGAGCCGTTAATGGGCATTTTTGGCCTTCTGTGCAAGAAAAAATCAATTTTTGACTAGAACTGCCTTGGAAGAGGTGGTAGGTTAGGAGCTCCAAAAATAACAACAATAATTCGAGCTCCGGTATGAATGCCTCCAGTACGTTGACTACGGCTGCAGTGCAGCCACTGCTACGCTTGTTGGAAAGCAAAGGTCTTTCTTTAAATGAGCTGCTGCGCGCGGGTAATAACCCACCATCCAATTACAGTAACCGCATCACCATCGCCCAGTTCGATCGCGTGATGGAGCAGGCCAGCAAAGTGCTGAGCGAGCCAGCCATTGGCCTGCTGACGGGGCAAACCTTAGAAGTTTCCAATTTTTATTTGTTGGCGTTTTTGCTCAGTAGCTGCACCACCGGGCGCGAAGCATTAACACTTTTGCGCCGTTATTACTCATTAATCAGCGACACCCACGCTCCCGATTTATTCGTCGGCCAGCAAAGCATCAAGGTGATGTTTTATGTGGCCGAAGGAACGCCCTATGGTATGCAGGCTCGTAGCGAATTAATCGCCACGGGTATTCATGTTGCAGGCCGCACCTTTGGCGAT
>JAYRHO010000457.1:0-3284 GCA_041907245.1 Saccharospirillaceae bacterium | reverse complement strand
TTCGACCCGGGCCACCAACTCCCGCATGGAGTCTTTCATGGGGCTTTTGCCCGGGTCCGTCTCCATCATTCGGGCATAGAGGGCTTCAAAATCCCGCGCCGACCGCTTAATGACCTATACCTTAACCAAAATAACCATAACCTGAAAAGGCTGCACTTCTTGACTGCGCTGGCTTAAGCCTTTCTCTGCCTGCATATCGCTCTAACCTGCTGAAATCTCTTAAAAAGGTGCTCATTGTGCCAGAGCACCGACTTTGAGCAATAAAACCTTAGGCTAAGTGTTGGCATGAAGGCATTTCTCTGTTAGTTTCCCCGCCTTGGAATTTTGGAGTGAGGCGTCTATTCTGTAGCGCTAAGCTCATGGACCCGTTGTCCAGTCACACTGGCTAATCTGGTAAGGCGGTAACGCAATGCAGCAAGAAACTAAAGAGTTTGCACTGTCTAATTTCAAACCTTATGAATTAGGCAAAAACGAAGAATACATGAGCGAAGGGCAGCGCAAGCACTTCGCTGCTATCCTCAGCAATTGGAAACAAGAGCTAATGGAAGAGGTCGATCGTACTAAAGAGTACATGCAGGCCGAGCTGAACAACCACGCCGATCCAAACGACCGCGCCAGCCAAGAAGAAGAGTTCTCCTTGGAACTGCGCACCCGCGATCGTGAACGCAAGCTGATTAAGAAAATCGAAAAAACCTTGCAGCTGATCGAAGACGGCGATTACGGCTACTGCGAAGCCTGTGGCGTTGAAATCGGCATTCGCCGCCTAGAAGCACGCCCCACCGCCGACCTGTGCATCGACTGCAAAACCCTCGCGGAAATCAAAGAAAAACAGCTGGGCAGCTAACCCCTCCAAAAAGGCAGCTTGGCTGCCTTTTTTCTTGCCTATGACACACACTCCCTATCTTGGGCGTTTCGCCCCCACCCCCACAGGCCCTCTGCACTTTGGCTCACTGTTGGCGGCGCTCGCCAGCTATCTGGATGCCAAAGCTCATGCTGGGCGCTGGCTGCTGCGCATCGAAGATTTAGACCCACCGCGCGAAGACCCTCACGCCAGCGCCAGCATTTTGCGCACACTGGACGCCTACGGTTTGCACCACGACGGCGAAGTGCGCTACCAAAGCCTGCAAAACGCCCGCTATCAAGAGCGCTTAGATCAGCTCATCGCGCAGGATTTGGCTTTTCCTTGCCAATGCTCACGCACTCAGCTTGCAGGCCAGGTGCATTTAGGGCGCTGCCACAGCAGCTCGGTCGAATGCGCATGGCGCTTTTTAAGCAGTAAAGAACGCTGGTGCTTTGACGATCGCATTCAGGGCAGGCACTGCGAGGAGCTGCGCCTTCTGGGTGATTTTGTGTTAAAGCGCCGCGATGGCCCTTGGGCCTACCAGCTCGCCGTGGTCAGCGATGATATTGACCAAGGCATCACCCACATAGTGCGCGGCATCGACCTGATCGACTCGACCGCCCGCCAAGCCCAGCTTTACCAAGCCTTGCAGCAGCCCTTACCCAGCTACGCGCACATTCCTGTGGCGCTGGAAAGCAACGGCCAAAAACTCAGCAAGCAAAACCTCGCGCGCCCGTTATCGCTGCACCATATTGAAGACACGCTCTTTGCCGCACTCATTTGGCTCAAACAAAACCCACCTCCTGAACTGAAAGGTAGCCGTGACGAACTGTTGCACCATGCCATTGCGCACTGGCGCATCGAGAATTTACAAGGTTTGCACAGCCAAATTGCCCCAAACGATTTTCTGCTTACACCTAACTAGACATTAAAAAGCAAAGCCCTTAGAATACCCGCCCTCTAATTGGGGCTTGTGGTTGCCCCCTAACCGTCTAACTTATGTAGGTGATTGGATGCCAGCTGTAAAAGTAAAAGAAAACGAACCCTTTGACGTAGCCTTGCGCCGTTTCAAACGCGCCTGTGAAAAAGCAGGTGTATTGGCTGAAGTTCGCAGCCGTGAACACTACGAAAAACCCACTTGGATTCGTAAGCGCAAAGCCGCTGCGGCTGTTAAGCGTCACTTGAAAAAAGTGCAACGCGAACAGCGTAAAATGACTCGTCTGTACTAAGAACGAGCCAACGAGAAGGACACAGCATGAGTACCTTGGTTGAAAGCGTCAAAGAAGCCGTTAAAGCGGCAATGCGCGCGAAAGAAAAAGAACGTTTGCAAGCCTTACGTTTGATTACAGCCGAATTCAAGCGTGTGGAAGTGGACGAGCGTATCGAAGTAGACGACGCCCGCGCCCTAGCCATTCTCGACAAAATGACCAAACAACGTCGCGACTCCATTGCTCAATATCAAGCAGCGGGTCGTGATGAGCTGGCTGCCGTTGAACAATTCGAAATCGATGTGATCAACACGTTTTTGCCAGAAGCACTGAGCGAAGCCGAGCTGGCCAAACTGGTGGCTGAGGCCGTTACACAATCCGGTGCTGCAGGAATGCAGGACATGGCCAAAGTGATGGGCATCCTCAAACCACAAGTGCAAGGTCGTGCCGATATGGCACAAATCAGCAAACTGGTGAAGGCCCAACTGGGTTAATTTTCGCTGTGCACAAAGAAGCACTGTTATCTTTGGTAACAGTGCTTTTTTTATGGCGCTTGACTCCACAGGCGCAAGGCTAGACTCTAACACCCTTATTTTATTAGCCGTATTTACCCCTAATGGCCCAGCTCATCCCGCAAAGTTTTATTGATGATTTGCTTGCCCGCGTCGATGTGGTCGATGTGGTGTCCAGCCGCATCAAACTAAAAAAAACCGGGAAAAACTACTCGGCCTGCTGCCCTTTTCACAACGAAAAAACTCCTTCTTTTAGCGTCAGCCCAGACAAACAATTTTTCTACTGCTTTGGTTGCGGCTGCTCGGGCAGCGCCCTGAAGTTCGTGATGGATTACGACGGCATCAGCTTTCCTGAGGCCGTCGAAAAACTGGCGGCTCAGGCTGGGCTGGAAGTCCCCAAAGAGCCAGCTCGCGCCCAAGACGTACGCCAACAGCAAGAGCAAAGTGCACTCTTTGAGCTGATGCAAAAAGCTGGGCACTATTACGAGCAGATGCTGCGCAGCCACAGCGATAAAGCCAAAGCCGTCAGCTATTTAAAAGGCCGTGGCTTATCGGGCAAGGCGGCAAAGTTTTTTGGCATCGGCTACGCCCCAAACGGCTGGGATAACCTACACCAAGCCCTAAACCCCCATAACGACAAGGCCATCACTCAGCAGCTGATCGCTTGCGGCATGCTCATTGAAAAAGAAGACGGCCACGCCTACGACCGCTTCCGCGACCGCA
>JAYRHO010000456.1:0-3370 GCA_041907245.1 Saccharospirillaceae bacterium | reverse complement strand
CCCGAATCCTCACCAAAGCATGACAGGCAGCCTCAGGCAGCTGTTGCGCCGCTATCCATTACCCGAATTGCCAAGCCTTGAGCAGAGTGCGCAGGTGTTGGAGCTCTCCAGCGCCACCCTAAGGCGACGCCTGAGCAAAGAAAATACGTCTTTTCAACGTATTAAAGATGAGTTCCGTATGGAGGAAGCCTGTTTATTACTGGCTCAGCACCACAACAGCATCAAGGATATCGCCGAGCATTTGGGCTTTACCGAGACCAGCACCTTTCATCGTGCCTTTAAAAAATGGCAAGGCCAAACGCCCAACGAATACCGCCAAAGCCCTAACCAGCAATCGCCAAAGCTGTGATGGCAGGCCAATTTTTAGCCGCCACCAGCTCATTGGGCGTAAGCCAACTGCCGCCTACGGCAAAGACATTGCTCAAAGCCAAATAATCTCGGTAATTACTGGCATCCAGCCCTCCTGTTGGGCAAAAACGCACATCGGCAAAAGGGCCTTTTAAGGCCTTCAACAAACCTTGACCGCCCACCACTTCGGCGGGAAAGAGCTTTTGGTAGCGAAAGCCTGCGGCGCGCGCTTGCAGTACTTCCGTAGGCGTAGCCACACCTGGCAAATAAGGGCCGCCCCAGCGTTGTGCCGCTTGAATCAGCTCAGGGGAAATACCTGGGCTGACCACAAACTGCGCGCCACGCTCTAGGGCTTGCTCAAACTGCTGCGCCGAGGTCACCGTGCCCACGCCTACTATGGCATCGGGTACGGTTTGCTGAATCACACGAATGGCCTCAAGCCCTGCTTGGGTGCGCAACGTCACCTCCAGCATACGCACACCGCCTGCGACCAAGGCCTGAGCCAAGGGAATGGCATCGGCTATATCTTGAATCACCAACACTGGGATCAAAGGCTTGGCACGCTCCAGCCACAGGTTCCACATTTCACTGCCTTGTTTCATCCCATCACCTCCTCATCCAGCCAATCGATGCTTAAGGCGCCCGTATCGGCCTGTCCTACTTGACGCCTAAAAACAGTAAACAGCTCTCTGCCCATGCCCAGCTGCGCAGGTTTGGCCAGATCAGGCGTAGCGCGCTCAGCAAAGCCTGCGGTCAACACCTCAATATGCCCGCTGTGCGCATCCACACGAATCATGTCGCCGTTTTGCACCTTGGCTAAAGGCCCGCCACGCACGGCTTCAGGGCAAAGATGAATGGCCGCAGGCACTTTACCCGATGCACCTGAAAGCCTGCCGTCTGTGACCAGCGCCACCTTAAAGCCTGCTTCTTGTAAATTGCTCAGCGCAGGGATCAGCTTGTGCAGCTCAGGCATGCCATTGGCCGCAGGCCCTTGGCCGCGCAGCACCACCACGACATCCTGATTCAGCTCACCACGCTGATACGCACGCTCCACCTCGTGTTGGTCATGGAAAACTCGTGCGGGCGCTTCAAGATGCCAGTGCTCTTGTGGTACGGCCGAGATTTTCATCACCGCCTTACCCAAATTGCCTGACAACACTCTTAAGCCGCCTTCGCGCATAAAGGGCGCATGGGCGGGTGCAAGTACGGTTAGGTCGCGGCTTTCGGCTACTGCAGGACGCCATTTCAGCGTCGCGCCATCGAGGTAAGGCTCTTGCGTATAAAGGCGCAGGCCTTTACCCATAACGGTGTAAACATCCTCATGCAAAAGCCCCGCATCCAACAGCTCTCGAACCAAAAAGGGCATCGCCCCCGCAGCTTGAAAGGCGTTCACGTCGTCTTTGCCGTTGGGATAAATGCGCGCCAGAAGCGGCACCACTTGCGACAGCTCGTCCAAGTCTTGCCAAGTTAGGATAATGCCCGCCATGCGCGCCACCGCCACTAAGTGCAAGCTGTGATTGGTCGAGCCACCCGTCGCTAAAAGCCCGACCATGGCATTAACAAAACTGCGCTCATCCAGCATCTGCGCCAAAGGCATAAACTCGGTCTCAAGGGCAGTCATCGCACACTATCGCTGGCAAGCCAGCTCATTTAATGGCGCACGCAGCGGATGGTTAGGGTGTAGAAACGACGAGCCAGGCAGCTGCAAGCCCATAATTTCCACCAGCATTTGATTGGAATTGGCCGTACCGTAAAAAGTACAGGTACCCTGCTCGTGATAAGCCTGCATTTCGGTATGCAGCAGGGCTTCTTGGCCGACTTCGCCTTTGGCAAAGGCTTGGCGCACCTTGGCTTTTTCACCGTTACTGATGCCTGTGCTCATGGGCCCTGCGGGCACAAAAACCGTCGGGATATGGCCAAAGCGCAACGCCGCCATCAAAAGCCCAGGAACAATTTTGTCGCAAATCCCCAAAAGCAACGCGCCATCAAACACCTGATGCGTTAAGGCAATGGCGGTGCTAAGCGCGATGGTATCACGGCTAAACAAGGACAAATCCATCCCCTCTTGCCCCTGAGTAATGCCATCGCACATAGCGGGCACGCCCCCTGCCATTTGTGCTACATGCCCTGCGCGCGCCACATACTCTTTGAGCTTTTCAGGATAGCGATAATAAGGCGCGTGCGCCGAGAGCATGTCGTTGTAAGCGCTCACTATACCGATGTTCGCCGCGCGGTGATTTTGCTTGAAAATCAGCTTGGTATCGGCAGGCGCGGCTGCGTAAGCATGCGCCTGATTGGAGCAGCCCAACGCCGAACGCACAGAGCCTTTGCGGATCCAAGCTTCCATTTGGTTTAAGTAGGCGGCGCGCGATTTTTGGCTGCGCGCGACGATTTTTTCGGTAACGACCTGCACAACGGGGTTCATTTTTGACTCCTAAAGACAGTAATACAGGCTGACAGGCACCGTTTTTTGCACCAGCAGCTTACGAATAGGCATAACCGCCACCTGATGCCTCTCTTGTTCAAGCTGAGCATGGTCAAACACGGCCTTTTTCTTAGCGCCTTCAAAATGCACATAAAGGTGCTGGCTTTGCGCCAAAAATGCCCAAGTCAAACTCAGACGCTCGGCCACCTCGGGCGCATCCACCACAGGCAAAGAGCGCGCTTGCGTTTGCTCGCTCAGTAACCCTGCCAGCGCCTGCGACTGAGGAAACCAGCTGGCGCAATGGCCGTCTTCGCCCATCCCCAACACGGCAATATCAATTTTGGGGAGCATTTCGCACAAACGGTTTTCGCTTTCCTGATAGCCATCCAAAACATGCAAAGCGGCGTTTTTAAGTGGCAAAAAATACGCCTGCTGCGCCTGATTTTGCCATAGATGCTCACGCAGCAAACGCTCGTTGCTCTGAGGGTGATCAGGCGCGACCCAACGCTCATCCACCAAAGTCACTATCACTTTGGCCCAGTCGATAGACTGCCTAGACAGCTCCTGCAAAAAACGCACAGGGGTACGCCCACCGCT
>JAYRHO010000455.1:0-2259 GCA_041907245.1 Saccharospirillaceae bacterium | reverse complement strand
TTATCGGGGTGACGCAAGGCTGCGTGACCAAGCTCAGCCGCGACCAATTACAAGGCGTGATCGCGCACGAGTTTAGCCATATTTTTAATGGCGATATGCGTTTAAATATCCGTTTAATGGCGCTGCTGTTTGGTATTTTGTTTATTGGTTTAACGGGGCGATTTTTGCTGGAAATCACAGCGCGCGCAGGAGCCAGTAGCAGCCGCTCTAAGCGAGATAACAGCGGTGCCTTAGTGGTTTTATTGCTGGCGGTTGGATTGATCGTTATTGGTTACTGCGGGGTGTTTTTTGGCAATTTAATTAAAGCGGCGGTATCGCGTCAGCGTGAGTTTTTAGCCGATGCTTCGGCGGTGCAATTTACACGCAACCCAGAAGGCATTGCAGGCGCATTAAAAGTCATAGCGGTGGAAGGCAGCTTAATTCAACACCCCAAAAGCGCCGAAGCCTCGCATTTGTTTTTTGGTAAATCGCAGCGCTATCAGTTTTTTAGTTTGTTTGCGACGCATCCACCTTTAGAACAGCGCATTCGTCGTATCGAACCGCGCTGGGATGGCCAGTATTTAGCCGCGCAAACCAAACCCGCTGCCGAAGCCGAGCTAAAAGCGGTGCAGGAAAAACAATTTTCTTCCAATCAGATTGCCAATTTGGCGGTGGGTGCTGCGCTTGCCGACAGCACCCCAGTCGTCCCTTTATGGCAAAGTATTTTTAATGAATTGGATGGCAAGGCCAGACACATTCACAGCGCGCCTTTTTTGGTGATGGCGCTACTGCTATCAAAGGATGCTCATGCGGCCAAAGCCCAGCGTCAGTGTTTGGCAAAATCTTGGGGTGAAAACGATTTAACCCTGCTGGATGAGCTGGTAAAAAAAGTCGCAGAAATTCCTGATGAGCAGCGTTTGCCTTTGGTGGAGCTGGCTATTCCGACCTTAAAAAATTGGCCACAAAAAACGGCTCAGGGTTTTTGTAACGACCTTAAAGTGTTGCGCCAACAAGAAGCGCAGCCAACGGTATTTTCTTGGTGTTTGACGCAGCTGGTGGAGTTTTATTTAACGGCCAATTTTATGCCTGCCAGCAAAGGCCAAGAGCGTTTTCACGCCGAGCGCGAGATTTTAGTGGCCACGGGTGTCGTGCTGTCAGCGTTAGCACGTTTTGGCCAAGACAACAGCGCTGAAATCGAAAAAGCTTTTCAAGCTGGCGTGCAAGCGGGCGGTTTTGGAGAATTGTCTTTGCGTCAGTTGGCGGGCTTCAATGAACTGGAAACGGCGCTGGCGCGTTTGCGCCGTGCTTATCCGCATATTAAAGGGCGCTTGGCAAAAAGCATGCTGGCGACCATTCAGTACGATGGCATTTTAAAAACGGACGAATTGAATTTAGTGCGCACCATTTCGGCGCTGTTGGAAATGCCTACGGTTTTATCGGCGGCTTAATATCTGGGCCTAGACTTTTTTCAACCCGCTCTAGGTCTACGTCTTCATCCAGCGTGCCGTAGCTGTACACCAAAAGTACACGAAAGCGCGCACGCAGCGCATCAAATTCTTGATTGGCTTGCAACAAGGCTTTTTGTTGCTCGGTAATGCCTTTTTCACTTTCACGAATGGTGTTTTGCATATTGGCCACTTCGATACGCAAGTCGGCGGGGACTTCTTCGCCTTTGCGTTCGTAGTTGGCGGCCTGTAATTGCGTTTTATCCAAGCGTTGTTCGACATTAATAATGCGGCGTTTTAATTCGACGATAACCAAATTAATTTCATCTAATTTGCGTTTGCGTGCTCGTTCGATGTCGTCGGTGTTGGAATACAAACGTTTTAAATTTAAATCTTTATCGCGCTGTTTTTTGATGGCGTCTTCACGGGCTTTTTTGGCCGCTTCTTGGGCTTTTATTTCGGCTAATTCGGCTTCGGTTGGCGCAGCGCGTACGGTTTTAATAACACGGCCTTGCTTGTCCAGTACGTCGTAGCCTAAAGGCACATATTCAGGTGGAACCTGATCTTTGATAACGGTGCGGCCATCCACTTTAAAGCGGTAAACAAAATTGCCCGCCAAGGCGTTACCGCTGATAAGGGACAGGCTAATAAGGATGACCGCAATGTTCATCAAGAGACTCCGTATTGCTCTCGGTAAGCGCGGATGGTGTCGGCGTGGGTAGTTAATTCGGGGCGCTTGGCGACATAATCCAGCACTTGATTTAAGCCGACAATGCTGATGACTTTAATGCCAAAATCACGCTCGACTTCTTGAATGGCAGACAAATCACCTTGG
>JAYRHO010000454.1:0-2390 GCA_041907245.1 Saccharospirillaceae bacterium | reverse complement strand
GCCATTTTGTAAAAACTCGCCGCGCGGTTGATGTCACCGCGCTTAATGGCTTCATCGCCTTGATCTCGATAAGCCGCCACTTCTTTTTCCAGCAACTGCATCCGCAACGAACGACGGTAGGTAAGCAGGGCATCCCCTTCAATAAGCTGGTGCTTGGTCATTTTATTGAGGGCTTTAAGCGTCAGATCTATCAGCCTGCGCGCACGATGCAGCTCTTTATCGCTGCGCAAGGCTTGCACCCGCACTTTGCGCTCGTTAATGCGATGCAGCCAGTCCTGAGCGTCGTAAACCAAGCCTTTCACCGTCGGATTGAGTTTTTTGGCGTGGCTTTGTAAAAACTCCACATAGTCCAACAACGCCCGTTGCATGGCCGCTGAATTGTCGAAGTCGATCAGAAAATCCAAGGCATCCAGCACTTGTTGCGCCTCTTTGATCAACGCCTTGGCCTGATCTTGGCGCGCGAGCCGAGCTTGCAAGCGCCTTGCCCACCACAAAAACAGCAGCAGCCCCACGCCCACCATCAGGGTTAACATCAGTAAATTGCCAAGGCTTGCGACCATCTTGCGCTACTCGTTGCACCGTCTAAAGGCTAAGGCTAGCACGCCCCACCCAAAGGCCAAAATCCAAGCCGCACTTGACCGCAAAGGCATGACTCACTATAAAGTGTCGGTTTTAAGCGTCTCACACAAGGCAAAGCAGCACATTATGGGAAAATCATTGGTGATTGTGGAATCACCCGCCAAGGCGAAAACCATCAACAAATACCTAGGCAACGACTTTATCGTCAAGTCGAGCGTAGGCCATGTGCGTGACTTACCCGTATCTGGCTCGGCCACCCCAAGCGACGCCAAAGAGCGCGCCAAGCAAGCCGCCCTAACTCGCAAAATGAGCGCGCAAGAAAAAGCTCAATACAAAAACGACAAAGCCCATGAACAGCTGATTGGTCGCATGGGCGTAGACCCCGAGCACGGCTGGGAAGCGCACTATCAGGTGCTGCCTGGCAAAGAAAAAGTGGTCGAGGAGCTGCAAAAACTCGCCAAAGACGCCGACCAAATCTATCTCGCAACCGACTTGGACCGCGAAGGGGAAGCCATCGCTTGGCACTTAAAAGAAATCATCGGCAATAAAAACAAAACCTATCACCGCGTGGTGTTCAACGAAATCACCAAAAAAGCCATCCAGCAGGCCTTTGAACAGCCCTCTGAGCTGAACATGAACCGTGTAAATGCCCAGCAAGCGCGCCGTTTTCTCGATCGCGTGGTTGGCTTTATGGTGTCGCCTTTATTGTGGAGCAAAATCGCACGCGGCCTATCCGCTGGGCGTGTGCAGTCGGTGGCGGTGCGTTTGATTGTTGAGCGTGAGCGCGAGATCCGCGCCTTTATTCCCGAGGAATACTGGGAAGCCTTTGCGCAAACCAGCACCCCAAAAACAGGCGAAGCGCTGCGCTTGCAAGTCAGCCGTTTTAAAGGCGAAGAGTTCCGCCCTACCAACGAAGCCGACACCACCGCACTGTTGGCCAAGCTGCAAGGGCAAAGCTTTATCGTCGCCAAACGCGAAGACAAACCTACCAGCTCCAAACCCGCCGCGCCTTTTATTACCTCGACCTTGCAACAAGCGGCCAGCACCCGCTTGGGCTTTAGCGTCAAAAAAACCATGACCTTGGCGCAGCGCTTGTACGAAGGCGGTTTTATCACCTACATGCGTACCGACTCCACCAACCTAAGCCAAGAAGCCTTAGAGAGCGTGCGCGGTTACATTGGCAAGCACTTGGGTGCGGCCTATTTGCCCGAACAAGCGCGCCTGTACAGCAGCAAAGAAGGCGCTCAAGAAGCGCACGAAGCCATTCGTCCCTCCGACGTAAAGCTCAAAGCCGCAGACCTGAGCAGCGTCGAGCCTGATGCACAAAAACTGTACGACCTCATCTGGCGGCGCTTTGTTGCGTGCCAAGTCACGGATGCTGAATTTACCAGCTCGGCCATTACCGTCAGCGCAGGCGATTTCGAGCTGAAAGCGCGCGGCCGTGTGATGCGTTTTGACGGCCACTTAAAAGTATTGAGTGCTCAGAGCAAAAGCGACGAAGACGTGCTCCTGCCTGACGTCAAAGAAAAAGAACAGCTGAAACTCATTGAACTGGAGCCTAAGCAGCACTTCACCAAGCCCTCGCCACGCTATTCCGAGGCGGCTTTGGTTAAAGAGCTGGAAAAGCGCGGTATTGGCCGCCCTTCTACTTACGCATCCATCATTTCCACCATCCAAGAGCGCGGCTACGTTAGCCTTAAAAATCGCCGTTTCTACGCTGAAAAGATGGGCGACATAGTCACCAGCCGCTTGGTCGAAAACTTCGACGATCTGATGGACTACAGCTTTACCGCCAATATGGAAAAAAAGCT
>JAYRHO010000453.1:0-13796 GCA_041907245.1 Saccharospirillaceae bacterium | reverse complement strand
GTAGAAAATAAATGCCCCATCAGGCCGTCAAAATCGATGCGGCTGGATTTTGGCACTATCACCAAACGACAAGGATTTTCGTGGTCGGATTCATCGCGCAGGTCGGTGACCAGAGGTAATTTTTTCGCCTGCATTTGCGCGGCGATTTGCTCGAGCACTTTTGCGCCTGAGCATTGGTGCGGTAAAGCGGTAATCACAATTTCGCCGTCTTCGATTTCATAAACAGCGCGCATTTTTACGCTGCCATTGCCTGTGCGATACAGGCGCTTTAAATCTTCGCGCGGGGTAATAATTTCGGCTGCGGTGGGAAAATCGGGGGCGAGTACATGCTCGCACAGTGCATCAATGCTGATTTCAGGATTGTCGAGTAATTCCACGCACGCCCCCGCCACTTCGCGAATGTTGTGTGGCGGAATATCGGTGGCCATGCCCACGGCAATGCCTGTGGTGCCGTTTAATAAAATATTGGGCAGGCGCGCAGGCAGCGTAATGGGTTCATCCAAGGTGCCGTCGAAATTGGGTTGCCATTCCACCGTGCCTTGGCCTAATTCGCTAAGCAAGGTTTCGGCATAGGGCGCTAACCGTGACTCGGTATAACGCATGGCGGCAAAGGATTTGGGATCGTCGGGCGCGCCCCAGTTGCCCTGGCCGTCAACCAGTGGATAACGATAAGAAAAGGGCTGCGCCATCAGTACCATGGCTTCGTAGCAAGCGCTGTCGCCGTGAGGATGGTATTTACCCAGCACATCGCCCACAGTGCGCGCGGATTTTTTGTATTTGGCGGTGTATTTCAGCCCCAGCTCGCTCATGGCGTAAACGATGCGGCGCTGTACGGGTTTTAAGCCATCGCCGATATGCGGCAGCGCGCGATCGAGAATGACGTACATGGAATAATTGAGGTACGCGCTTTGCGTGTACTGTTTGAGCGACTGGCGCTCGGTGCCATCGGCGGCGAAAGTGGTGAGTTCGGTCATATTGAGGTCTATTGCGACAAACGATGGGGCATTCTGGCGAAAGCCCTGCGTTAGGGCAAGGGCGATTTCATGGCAGAGGCGAGCTTAATTGCGGCCTTGGGCATCGAAAGGATTGTCCTAAATTTTACGCAAGACCAGAGCGTGAAAGTCGCTACACTGAGGTTTAAATCTTAGGAGGTGAATCATGGCAAAACGTCTTCACGCCGATGCGCGCGATCTCGGTGGCTTTCAGGTACAGCGCATTCTGCCCAACAAAGCCCAAAAAATGGTCGGGCCTTTTATTTTTCTCGATTACTTGGGGCCTGCTCATTTTCAAGCGGGTGAGGGTATCAATGTACGGCCGCACCCACACATAGGCTTGGCAACTCTGACCTATTTATTTGCAGGCAGCATGCTGCATCGTGACAGCCTGGGTTCGATTCAAGAAGTCCAGCCAGGGGAAGTGAACTGGATGACCGCAGGGCGCGGCATAGTGCACAGCGAGCGTGAGAGTTTTGAAGTGCGCACCACAGCACACAGCGCCAACGGTTTGCAGTTTTGGCTGGCCTTGCCCCCTGAAAAAGCTGAAATTGACCCCAGTTTTCAGCATGTAAAACGCGAGCAGCTGCCGCATCGCTATCGAAATAACAGCATGATGCGGTTAATTGCAGGTGAAGCCTATGGCATGACCTCGCCCGTACGCACGCACAGCCCGCTGTTTTTGCTGGATGTGATTAGCCAAGAAGGGGAGTTTATTGATTTACCCCATGCGCACTGGGAAAGCGCGCTTTATGTGCAGCAAGGCCGTGTGCGCATCGATGGGGAAGATTATCACGCAGGGGATTTTGTCGTGCTCGATAACGAGCGCATTGAAGTGCTGGAGTTTAGCCGCTTGGTGTTGCTAGGCGGTGCGGCTTTTGCCGAGAAACCCTATGTACGCTGGAACTTTGTTGCTTACAGCCGTGAGCGCATTACTCAGGCCGAAGACGACTGGCGCGCGCAGCGCTTTCCCAAAATTCCAGGGGACGAAGCCGAATACACGCCCTTGCCCAGCTAGTGCGCAACAGGCAAAAAGCGTTGCAGAAACAGTAAAGATGACAAGGGGTGCGCCAGATAAAACCCTTGCTGCCAATGGCAGCCGATGTCATTAAGCACTTGATGCTGAGCGAGGGTTTCCACCCCTTCGGCGACCACTTCCAACTGCAACGCGTTCGCTAGTTGCAGCAAAGCCTTAACCAAGGCCAGATCGCTGTGCTGGTGGTCTATCTTTTGAATAAAAGAAGAATCAATTTTAATTAAATTGATAGGCAGGTTTTTTAAGCGCTGCAAAGAAGACATGCCTGCGCCAAAATCATCGATGGCCAAACTGATGCCAAGATTTTTGAGTTTTAAGAGCTGTTTTTGAATTTCTTCAACATTGGACATGGCCGTAGTTTCGGTAATATCCAGTTCTAAATGGTGCGCAGAAAAATTAATGCGACTCAAGAGTGCTTGCACCTGCTCAGCGAATTGACCGTTAATCTGCACAGGCGAAACATTGACGCAAATACGCTCTAGGTTTAAGCCTGCATCGCGCCAAGTAAGAAATTGCATACAGGCTTTCTCTATAACCCATAAGCCTAATTCGGCAATCAGACCGCTGGTTTCCGCAAGCGGAATAAAAACCAAGGGGTCGATGTAACCTTCTTGTGGGTGATGCCAACGCAGCAGTGCTTCGGCTTTTAATGGTTTTCCTTGCGCCTGAAATTGCGCCTGATAAACCAAAGAAAACTGATCGCGCGCTAAGGATTTTTGTAAATCTTGTTCAAGCCGTAAGCGCGTGTGCAAGTGTTCACTGAGGCTTGGGTGGTAGCGCTGGCTTTGATTACGCCCAAGCTCCTTGGCTTTGTGCAGTGCAGAGTCGGCATTGCGAATCAGCTCAATGGCGTGGTCGCCATCGTTGGGAAAAACGCTGACGCCTAAGCTGCAATAAATGCGAATGAGATGGCCTTGGATCTGATAAGGCTCGGCGATGTTATGCAAAAGTTGCGCGCATTTTTGCTCGATAACCTGCTCATCTTTAATGTTATTTAATACCAAAATAAACTCATCGCCGCCTAGGCGTGAGCAAATATCCGACTCGCGCAAATTGTTGCTTAAGCGCTTGGAGGCCTCTTGCAATAATAAATCACCCACATCGTGACCGATGCTGTCGTTGACGTCTTTGAAGCGATCTAAGTCTACATAAATAATGGCAAGCTTTTCGTTATTACGTTTGGCTAGGCTGATGGCGTATTCCAGTTTTTTATTAAGCAGAATGCGATTGGGCAAGGAGGTGAGAGCGTCGTGATGCGCGTGGTATTCCAGTTTATTTTGTGTAGATTTAAGCTCGGTAATATCTCGGCTTAAGCCAAATACGCCAAGCAGTGTGCCATCGCGGTTGAAAATCGGCGTTTTGCGCGTCTCGAGTAGCACCTCACGATCATCGGGCATTTTTACCCATTCTTCGTTGATGGTTGTGCCTGTTTTGGCGCAGGCTTCTTGGTCTTTTTGTCGAAAAAAGTCGGCTAGGTTTTTGTCAAAAATATCGTGATCGGTAAAGCCTGTGGGGTTTCTTCTGGCGAAATGACTAAACTGATTGTTAGAAAATAAATATTTTCCTGAAGCGTTTTTATAAAAAATTAAATCTGGGATGGAGTTTAAGAGGGATTTGATCAGCTCGGTACGCTCTTTGAGCTTGGTATCGGCTTTGTGGCGTCTTTGCATTTCCAGCAAAGACCAAATCATAAACAAAATAAACACAATTAAAACGGCAATGATGATCAGCAAATTGACGGAGTAATCACGAATCAAACTGCTTTTAGGATTCAGATAGGTGACGTCTCTGGGGAAATCTTTGCGGGTGAAGCCGAAGCGCTGCATTTCTTGTTCGTCAATCAGAGTGATGAGCGGCGGCTGCCAATTAATTTCTTCTTTAAAATTGGGATTGTTTAATTTTTCATACAGCATCTTTATGGCGATGGCAGTGCTTTTTTGCAGGTCGGAAACCACACCTCCTGCCAAGCCTTGGCCTATTCCTGCTGTCCATAAATGCCAGATGGGGCTGGCGGCATGTTGATTGAGAAAGGCATTGCTATCAGCGTTTAGCAGGCGCTTGTTCGTACGATCAGTGAAAGCCGAAATAAGAATGATGGGCTGGTGGTGTAGCTGGGCAAGCTCAGCACCCAATTCTTGCCAAGTCCGCTGAGTTAATGAGTGGGTGATGGGCGTAAAATGGCGCGCTTCGCTGGCGCGCACCACCAGATCGTAAAGTGCGCGGCGATGAGGTAGCCCGTCGTCGATCAGGTGCAGCTCGGTGGCTTTAGGGTAGAGATGATGCAGTAAATCCAAGAGCTCATACACGGGCGGAATGTTCATGACGCCACTGATTGCACCTTGTTCGGCCAGGTTTTGAGTGGCGTGCTGATCGCGCGCATTGATAAAAATAATGGGAAGTTGGGCAAATAAGTCGTGCTGATGCTGTACGGCAAAAGCCAGAGCCATATCGCCTATGGCGATGACGGCGTTGTAGGGCTTGCTCTGCTGTTTTTCCGCCAGCAGTTGCGCATAGGTTTGCAGGTAGGCGGGGCTGGCGCCTAGGTCGGCGGCCATGTATTCCACGCTCAATTCAACGGGTTCGGCAAACTCGGCGCGCAGCGCTTGCTGGGTGTATTGGATGAGGGGAGTGGCGGTGGGGTATAGGGGCTCGTACGACAGTAGCAGCAAAACGCGCTGCCCCTGAGCCTGCACAGGGGCGCAAAAACAGCCACAAAGGATAAAGCTAAAAAATAAACGCAGAAACATGGTTCAGGCACAATAATGAAGTGCCTGAAGTCTAGCCTAGAGTGCGAGATCTGCTTGGTTGCCGTAGTTTTCCAGCCACGCCTTGCGGTCGCCGGCGCGTTTTTTAGCAAGGAGCATGTCCATCATTTCGTATGTGCCTGCTTGGTCATCCAGTGTCAGCTGAACCAAACGACGTGTGTCGGGCGCCATGGTGGTTTCGCGCAGCTGCGAGGGGTTCATTTCACCCAGGCCTTTAAAGCGCTGGACGTTGGGCTTGCCGCGTTTTTTCTCGCTCGTGAGGCGCTCTAAAATGCTGTCTTTTTCGGCTTCATCCAAGGCGTAGTACACCTCTTTGCCGAGGTCGATGCGGTACAAAGGCGGCATGGCAACATAGACATGGCCTTCTTGTACCAGCTTGGGGAAGTGGCGCACGAACAGCGCACAGAGCAAGGTGGCAATGTGCAGGCCGTCGGAGTCGGCATCGGCGAGAATACAGATTTTGCCGTAGCGCAGGCCGCTGAGGTCGTCTGAGGCGGGGTCTATGCCTAAGGCGACGGCGATATCGTGCACTTCTTGAGAGGCCAAAATCTGCTCGGACTCGACTTCCCAAGTGTTTAGGATTTTGCCGCGCAAGGGCAGGATGGCTTGGAACTCGCGCTCGCGCGCTTGCTTGGCACTGCCACCTGCGGAGTCCCCTTCCACTAAAAATAATTCGCCGCGCTCGCTGTCTTGGCCGCTGCAATCGGCCAGCTTGCCAGGCAAGGCTGGGCCTTGGGTAATTTTCTTGCGCGCTACGGTCTTGGCTTTACGCAAGCGGGTTTGCGCGCTGCTGATGGCCATTTCGGCGATGGCTTCGGCCTCGCCTGTGTGGTCATTGAGCCACAAGGCAAAGGCGTCTTTGACGACGCTGGCTATGTAGCTGGAGGCTTCGCGCGAGGACAGGCGTTCTTTGGTTTGCCCCGCAAATTGTGGGTCGGCAAGCTTGGCCGAGAGCACATAGGCGCAGCGCTCCCATAAGTCTTCAGGGGTGAGTTTGATGCCGCGTGGCAGCAAATTGCGAAACTCGCAAAACTCGCGCAGGGCATCCAATAAACCCGAGCGAAAGCCGTTGACATGAGTACCACCTTGAATGGTGGGAATGAGGTTGACGTAGCTTTCTTGCAACAGCTCGCCGCCTTCAGGTAGCCACTGCACCGCCCAATCTACGCCTTCGCGCTTGTTGATCATGCTGCCAACAAAGGGCTCGGCAGGCAGAACGGCAAAGCCTGTGGTGGCGATTTTTAAATAGTCTTTTAGGCCGTCTTCGTAATACCACTGGGCGCTGTCTTCGGCATTGGGTGCGGTAAAGGTAATGCGTAAGCCTGGGCAAAGCACGGCTTTGGCGCGTAGATTGTGTTTTAGGCGCGGGATAGAAAACTTGGGGCTATCGAAATACTTGGGATCGGGCAGAAAGCGGACGCTGGTTCCCGTTTTTTTCTTGGCGCAGCTGTCGATGACGGTCAGTTCGCTGGCTTTGTAGCCGTCTTTAAAGCCGATGCGCTGCACTTGGCCGTCGCGCCAAATGGTGACTTCCAGCACTTGTGATAGCGCATTCACCACCGATACGCCGACGCCATGCAAGCCGCCTGAAAACTGGTAGTTGTCGTGGTTGAACTTACCGCCTGCGTGCAGCTGGCTCAAAATCAGCTCCACACCCGAGACGCCATGCAGCGGGTGAATGTCGGTGGGCATACCGCGACCGTCATCCAACACCGTCATCGAGCCGTCTTCGTGCAAGGTGACATCGATGCGTGTGGCATGGCCTGCCAAGGCTTCATCGACCGAGTTGTCTATCACTTCTTGCGCCAGATGGTTGGGGCGTGTGGTGTCGGTGTACATGCCTGGGCGTTTGCGCACAGGGTCTAGGCCACTTAAAACTTCGATCGAGGAGGCGGTGTATTCTTTGCTCATGTTTTTAAGTCTTTAGTCGTTGCGTAGCGCCCAGGCCAATAACATCGGCATCCGCGCGATAAAATGGGTAAAGCTGTGATTGCCGCCTGCTTCCAGCCAGCAGGGGCAGGCAAGGTAACGGGCGGCAGCGTGGCGGTAGTCTAAGGTTTCATCGCCTGTTTGCAACAGTAAAAACAAACGCTCAGGCTGAGTAAGAGTATCGCTGTCGAGGGCTTGAAGCTGGGCAAGGTGCGCGGCGTTTAGCTCGTGCGTTTCCTCACTGTAAAAGCTTTTGTGCAGCCCTAAGCGAGTGGCAAAAAGCTCATAAGGACGCACAGCGGGGTTGATGAGCGCCGCCTTGACTGCGTGTTTTTGAGCCAGATGGGTGGCGTAAAACCCACCCAGCGAGCTGCCAATGATAAGGACGCGCGGGTGGCGCTGCTGCAACGACAGTAAGCTTTGTTCGGCAAGGGCAATGGCGTCTTTGGGGGCAAAAGGCAAAGCAGGAATGACCAGCTCGGCAATCTGCGCGTGCGCGGTGGCATAGTGACGTAATTCTTGCGCTTTTTGTGAGGCGGGCGAGCTTAAGAAACCGTGTAAATACAAGACGCCCAGCACTTAGTAGCCCTTGGAGTTGTGGTCGATGGTGAGCTCGAAGCCTTGTACGCGCTCAACGGCGGTGTCGATACGGCCATCGGCATGTAAGTGCAGCCAGCGATAGCCTGGAGCTTGTGGGTCTACACCAAAGTCTTGGGACTTGGGTAAAAACTGAATGCAGGTCGAGGGCGTAGAAAAAACGCGCAAACCCTGGTGCATGTTTTCCGACTCTTGATGCACATGGCCACAAAGCAAGGCGCGCACGTTCTGATGGCGGCCCAGCACGGCAAAGAGTTCGTCGGCGTTTTTAAGGCCAATGTTGTCCAGCCAGCGGCTGTGCATGGGAACAGGATGATGATGCAGGCACACTAAAGTATGCAGATTAGGGTGTTGTTGCAGCTGTGCGTGTAAAAATTCCAATTCCGTAGCGGCTAAGCGCCCATGCATAGAGCCAATCACCTGCGAGTTGAGCAGCAGAATTTGCCAATGCGCTGTGCGTACCACCTTTTGTGCCGAACCTTGCCCAATTTCTTTTATCAGCTCCAGGTCGTCGTGGTTGCCTGCCAGCCAGAAATGCGGACGCTGTAGCGGCTTTAGCATGGCTTGCAAATGCAGGTAGGATTCACGGCTGTGGTCTTGTGAGAGGTCGCCTGTAGCCAGCATCAGATCATACTGGGGCTGTTGGGCGCGAATGAGGTCGAGCACGGCGGCGAGACTGGCAGAGGTTTGCATGCCGAGCAGGCGCTCATCCGCCGAGCGATTCAGATGGGTGTCGGTGATTTGAATGATTTTTAAAGGGTCGCCTGCGTCCAGAGTGTGCACTCTCTAACTCCAATCCTTAGTCGTAGGGCGCAGTTTTCATGGTTATGGCGGACATTGCAATAGTTTTTGCATGCCTAATAAAGATGCAATCAAACTATATAACTACTCAGTAATTAATGATAAGTTACACTGCATGCTGTGTTGCTGTTACTCGAACAATCATGGCGTAATTCAGGGGATTTTTTCTGTTAGAATCCCAGCACATTTAACCCGTCTGTTATAGGCACATTATGAAAAAACTGCTTTCGTTAACCATTGCGCTGTTAGCAGCAGGTTCTGCTCATGCCGCAGACCTTGCCACCATCTATCAACAAGCACTTGCGAACGATACCGATATCGCCGCAGCTACCGCCACGCGTGAAGCCGATGGTTACAACCTCACCATGGCGCGCGGCGCGCTCTTGCCACAGGCCAGCGTCAGCTACAACTACAGCCAATACGACATGACCATCGACGTACCTGGCAATAAAGTCGAGACGGATTACGATACCAAGACCTTGCAGCTGCAAGCCTCGCAAACGCTTTTTAACCTCAATAGCTGGTACAACTACCGCGCCGCGTCCGCAGGCAACGACAGCGCCGAGCTGAAATTACATATGGCGCAGCAACAATTGGTACTGCGTACCGCGCAAGCCTACTTTGCCGTGCTGCGTGCGCAGGACAATCTATCTACCGCACAAGCGGAAGAAAAAGCGGTAAAGCGCGCGCTGGAACAAACCAAGCAGCGCTTTGATGTCGGCTTGATTGCCATTACCGATGTGCACGAAGCTCAGGCTATCTACGACCTGACTTCCGTAAACTTATTAGGCCGTGAATCCGCCCTTGATATCAGCTACGAAGCGCTAGAGCAACTGACTGGCCAGCACTTTGACAAGGTATCGCCCTTGCAGCCCAAGCTGGCAATGGAAATGCCTGCACCTGCTAAAGTTGAGGACTGGGTGCAGTCGGGTATGGATAAGTACGTTGGCGTGCTGATGGCTGAGGCAGGCTTGGATGCGCAGCGCTTGCAGCGCAATGCCGCACGCTCTAACCACCTGCCGACTGTGCAACTTTTTGCCAGCTACACCGACGGTGAACAGTACCAATTCACTTTGGGCGGAACGGTTCCTGCGCAAACTACCGTTGTTGGCGTGCAAGTATCCATGCCTTTATTGGCGGGCGGTTCTTTGTACGGTAAAAGCAAACAGGCTGCACAGAATTACGCCGCTTCGGAATTACAAACCGAAAAACAACGTCGTGACGTGAAGCAAAACGTGCGGAGCTTATACCGTCAGGTACAAACCGATGTGCAAAATGTAAAAGCACGCGAGCAATCCATTATTTCTGCACAAAGCGCTTTGGAAGCCACAGAGACGGGCTATAAAGTAGGCACGCGCAATATCGTTGAAGTATTGAACGCGCAAAAGAACCTTTATGGTGCACAGCGCGACTACGCCAACGCTCGTTATGACTACATTCTGAACTTGTTAAATCTGAAGTTCTTCGCAGGTACGCTCAGCGACGCCGATATCAAGGCGCTCAACGCTTGGCTGGTACAAGGCTAGCCAAAATAGTGGCTAAATAGGTGGCATGAACTACCTATTTAGCCCTTCAAAATCTTTTAAAAAAATCGTGACAACGGAAAAAAACGCGCCATAATGTGGCCCTTTGTGCCCAAAAATGGGGCATACAAAGCGCGCCTTGAAAAAGGTCTACTGGCATCGATTCTGATGCCGTTTTTTTGATCTCGTTTTTCAGTGGAATACCATTATGCGTTACCAGTCAGCTCACGATTTTTTACACAATGTTGCCCAGCGTAATCCTGGACAGCCAGAATTTCTTCAGGCCGTTACGGAAGTGATCGAAAGCCTTTGGCCTTTCATCGCCAAGAACCCTCGCTACGCGGAGCACAGCCTGTTGGATCGTCTGGTTGAAGCAGAGCGCATTATTCAGTTTCGCGTGTCCTGGGTGGACGACAACGGCGACGTGCAGGTAAATCGCGGCTTCCGCATCCAGCACAACTCCGCCATCGGCCCTTATAAAGGCGGCCTGCGTTTTCACCCTTCGGTTAACCTTTCTGTTTTAAAATTCCTCGCCTTCGAGCAAACCTTTAAAAACTCACTGACCACGTTGCCCATGGGCGGCGGTAAAGGCGGCTCGGATTTCGACCCTAAAGGCAAAAGCCGTGGCGAAATCATGCGTTTCTGCCAAGCCTTCGTTTCAGAATTGTTCCGCCATGTTGGCTCAGACACCGACGTGCCCGCAGGCGATATCGGTGTAGGCGGTCGTGAAATCGGCTTTATGGCGGGCATGATGCGCAAGCTCACCAACCGCTCTGATTGCGTCTTCACAGGTAAAGGCCTGAGCTACGGCGGTTCTTTGATTCGCCCTGAAGCCACTGGCTACGGCTGTGTGTATTTCGCCAACGAAATGCTGCGCCATGCTGGCCTTTCTATGGAAGGCATGCGCGTGGTGGTGTCTGGCTCTGGCAACGTGGCGCAATACGCTGTTGAAAAAGCCATGGAGCTGGGCGGCCATGTGGTGAGCGTGTCGGACTCCGCAGGTACTGTGTACGACGAAGACGGCTTCACGCCTGAAAAACTGGCGCTGTTGATGAAAATCAAAAACGAACAGTACGGCCGTGTTTCTGAATACGCTGAACAAGTGGGCGCGAAATACTTGGCTGGCCAAACGCCTTGGGGTATGCGTGCGGACGTGGCTCTGCCTTGCGCCACCCAAAACGAGCTGGGCGAAGCCGATGCCAAATTGTTGGTAAAAAATGGCCTGCAATTCGTTGCTGAAGGCGCAAACATGCCCTGCACCGCCGAAGCCGTAAACGTTTTCGATGCCAACAAAGTACGTTATGCCCCAGGCAAAGCGTCCAACGCGGGTGGCGTGGCCACTTCTGGCTTGGAAATGAGCCAAAACGCCATGCGTATGTCTTGGACTTCTGAAGAAGTGGATGCACGCTTGCTGGAAATCATGCAAGGCATTCATCGCTCTTGCTTGCAATACGGCACCCAGCCCGATGGTTCAGTGAACTACGTTCAAGGTGCGAACATCGCAGGCTTCGTTAAAGTGGCGGAAGCCATGCTGGCTCAAGGCGTTATCTAAACGTCCATCCTAGAAAAAGCGGCTGCGGCCGCTTTTTTTATCTCTCATCAAAATAAATCTAAAAAACCGAAAGTTTTAGCCTAAATAATCCTATTTATTTAATGTTTTTTACTGCTATCTTGGAGCTCTGTATCTCTTAAGGAGTAGTTATGCGCTGGCAAAATTCATCTTCAACCTACGGCTTAATCAGCATCAGTATCCATTGGCTGGTGGCTCTCACCGTGATTGCCCTCTTTGTGGTGGGTGTGTGGATGGTCGATTTAGGCTATTACGACACTTGGTATCACAAAGCGCCCTTCTTGCATAAAAGCGCGGGCGTGCTGCTGTTGGCGGCTATGGTGTTTCGCGTCATTTGGCGTCTGACCACGGTGCAGCCCAAAGCCATAAATACTCAGAGCAAGCTGGTGCAGTTAGCGGCAAAAGCAGGGCATTTACTTATGTATTTCTTGCTCTTTGCCATTATGGTTGCAGGCTATTTAATCTCTACCGCCGATGGCGAGCCCATAGACGTGTTCGGTTGGTTTTCTGTGCCCGCCTTAATTAGCGGTTTGCCCGATCAGGCGGATATGGCAGGGCTGGTGCATAAATACTTAGCTTGGGGCTTGATGGCTGTGGTAGTAGGCCATGCTCTTGCCGCACTCAAACACCATTTCTTTGATAAAGATGCGACCTTAGTGCGCATGTTTGGCAAAGCGGAACGATAGTTAAAAACGCAGTACTAAGCACTTCACCTATTAAAAACTTGGAGAAAGTTATGTTAAAACAAACCCTAACCGCACTGGCCTTATCTTCGGCATTATTGGTAGGCTCTGCACAGGCCGCCGATTATAAAATTGATATTCCTGGCCAGCACGCGTTTGTGAACTTTAAAGTGAGCCATATTGGCTTCAGCTTTATTTACGGCTCATTTAATAAATTCGACGGCTCATTCAGCTACGACGCGGCAAAACCTGCGGATAGCAAAATTGATGTCACCATCGACACCACCAGTTTGGATACCAATCACGCTGAGCGTGACAAGCATTTGCGCAGCGCCGACTTTATCAATGCCAGCAAATACCCACAGGCTAAGTTTGTTTCGACTTCTGTCAAAGTAACAGGCGAAAAAACCTTAGATGTAACAGGTAATTTCACCCTCAATGGCATTACCAAACCCATCGTTATCAAAACCCATATTTTGGGCGAAGGTAAAGATCCTTGGGGTGGCTACCGTGTAGGCTTTGAAGGCACAACCACATTAAGCACCGAAGACTTCAACATTAAAATGGCGAAAGACATGGGCTTAAAAACCGTCGATATTTTTATGACCTTTGAAGGTGTGCGCAAATAATTTATTTCGCACTAGGCACACAAAAAACGGGCGCAAGCCCGTTTTTTTATACCAGTAAATAACCACCATCGACGTTAATCGCTGCGCCTGTGGTGTAGCTCGACGCATTGGATGCTAAATACAAAACCGCGCCCGCCATTTCTTCAGGCATGGCCGCGCGTTTCATTGGAATATGCATCAAGGCCATTTTCATAATGGCATCGTTTTTCGTTAGGGCACTGGCGAATTTAGTGTCGGTTAAACCTGGCAGCAGCGCATTAACGCGGATATTTAAGCTGGCGCACTCTTTGGCAAAAGATTTGGTCATGGCAATGACCGAGGCTTTGGTGATGGAATAAATACCCTGCATCTCGCCTGGAATGACACCATTTACTGAAGCCACGTTAATAATGCTGCCGCCACCGGCTTTTTTCATTAATTTCGCACCCATGCTGCTCATAAAGAAATAACCGCGAATATTTACATCCACGGTTTTTTGAAAGGCAATTAAATCGGTATCGAGAATATGACCAAAATATGGGTTGGTGGCGGCGTTATTCACCAAAATATCCAGTTTGCCATGCTTGGCTTCGATGGTTTTAAAACAATTTTCGATTTGCTCCATCTCGCCAATATGACAAGCCAAAGCTTCGGCTTTACCGCCCTCGGCCACAATCGCATTCACCACCGCTTGGCAGTCTTCTTGTTTGCGACTGGAGACAATTACATGCGCACCATTGGCGGCTAATAATTTGGCAATGGCCTCGCCAATACCACGACTCGCGCCCGTGACCAGTGCAGTTTTGTTGGTTAAATCAAAAAGGTTGTTATTGCTCATTGTTATTTTCCTCATTTTAATATCTGGGGCTTGGAGCTTGGAGCTTGGAGCTTGGAGCTTGGAGCTTGGAGCTTGGAGCTTGGAGCTTGGGGCTTGGAGCCAGGCGCAGGATATAATGCGCCGAGCGCCCAGCTCCTTGCGTTAAGCCCTTACACCAGTTTATCTAAAACTAATAAATCTCTCTCTCGCCTGCTTTAAATGCTGTTGCTCATTAAAGCTAGCGAGGCCAATTTTTTCGGGGTTATTTTTTGAATACAAACACTGGGTTAGGCTGGCGTTAATCATCATCCAATTTAATTCAAAAGCCTGTTCATTGCTTAAGCCCAGACAGTGTTGGGCAATAGCCGTAATTGGGCCGCCAGAGGTAAAAATGGCGATGTCTTTACCTTGCGCCTCTAGCGTGGCTTGTTTTAATGCAGCCAGCACGCGTTGTTGAAAATGCGACCAAGATTCT
>JAYRHO010000452.1:0-6506 GCA_041907245.1 Saccharospirillaceae bacterium | reverse complement strand
TCAACAAGTGCCCGCGTGCCAACAAGCAGGCCAGCGCCATTTTCACCTGAGTATCCTTGCCTAAAATCACCTGATTGAGCTGCTCAATCACCCGACGCACTGCCGACATAATGCACTCTGCTGCTAAAAATGAGCCGCTAGCATAAGCAAAACTTAGGCAAATGGGAAAGCCGAGTTTTCCTAGGAAATCCCAAGCTTTTTCTTGCTATACTGCGCGCCGCCCAATCTTGCCCTTTAGTTATTGCATGCCCATTACCGCCTTAGACCTCCTGCAACGCCTACCCAAGCTTACCCACCCCATTGTGTTTTGGGACGGCCAAGCGCAAGTTGCGACCCTAGCTCACAGCCCAAAGAAGTGGCTGCGCCTTATGACGCTGGCCGAGCTAAAAGACTGGCTAAATACGCTTACGCACACATCTGACGAACCTGAAACCACCGCGCAATGGCACGGCTTTCAATCAGGCTGGGCGGGGTATTTCAGCTACGAAGCGGGGCACGCTCTGCTCACGGGCGAAAATCGCACCCCGCATCTGCCCCTTGCCGAATTTGGCTGGTACGAGCACAGCACCACCATTGCACTCAATGATTTGCCACCATTTGCCGCTGCCAAAGATGCCTTAAATTGGCAAGCCGCCTGGGACTACTCAGGCTACCAGCAGGCCTTTAACCAAGTGCAAGAGTATTTACGCGCTGGCGACTGCTATCAGGTTAATCTGGCCTTGCCCTTTGTCTGTAGCGAAAACCTGACCGAACGCTTGCCACTGGCCTTGCTGCAAAGTTTTAACCCCGCCTTTGGTGGCTACCTCAAAGCAGCCGATCGCACTCTGTTTAGCGTCAGCCCAGAGCGTTTTATATCCGTGTCTGGCGCGCGCATCGAAACTCGCCCTATCAAAGGCACAGTGGCTCGCAGCCAAGACCCTAAGCAAGACGCTGTCAACCAAGCTTGGCTTAAAAACAGCGCCAAAAACCAAGCCGAAAATTTGATGATTGTGGATCTGCTGCGCAACGACTTAAGCCGTTATGCTAAGCCGCACTCAGTGAAGGTTGAAAAGCTCTTTGCGCTGGAAAGCCATGCCAACGTGCATCATTTAGTCAGCACCATCAGCGCGCAAAAACAGCCCCATATCAGCATGGCGGAAGTGATTAGCTCGGCGCTGCCAGGTGGCTCGATTACGGGTGCGCCGAAAAAACGCGCCGTAGAAATCATTGCCGAACTGGAAGCCGCACCGCGCCATGCTTACTGTGGAGCTATGGGCTATTTTGATGAGCGGGGGCTGGCCGACTTTAATATCCTGATTCGCACCCTAGAAGCACAAAGCTCAGGCGCACAATGCTGGGCAGGCGGAGGTGTGGTGTTGGATTCACAGTGCCAAGAAGAATGGCAAGAGCTGCACACTAAAGTGCAGCGGATTTTGCAGGAGTTTTAGAGTTCTAAAACTCCAAGCGATTTTACAAAGCCAATTTGCGATTGCTGGCTTTAATAAACTCTTTCTTTAAATCTTCATAGGTGTGCACCGCAGGAAACTGCGGAAACTCATTGATTACGTTCTGTGGCGCATGGAACAAAATGCCCGCATCGGCTTCGGCCAACATCGTAGTGTCGTTGTACGAATCGCCTGCGGCAATGGTGCGGTAATAAATGGTTTTAAACGCACGAATAGACTGGCGCTTAGGGTCGGCTTGGCGCAGCTTGTAATCCACCACACGGCCTTCATCATCGGTAATCAAACGATGGCACAGCAAAGCAGGAAAACCCAGCTGACGCATCAAGGGCTGAGAAAATTCATAGAAAGTGTCGGATAAAATCACCACCTGGAAGCGCTCACGCAGCCAGTTCACAAACTCCACCGCGCCCTCTAAGGGTTTTAAGGTGGCAATCACATCCTGAATGTCTTTTAACTTCAGGCCGTGTTGATCCAAAATGCGAATGCGCTGTTTCATCAGCACGTCGTAGTCGGGAATGTCGCGCGTGGTGGCTTTGAGTTCTTCAATGCCCGTTTTTTTAGCGAACTCGATCCAGATTTCAGGCACCAAAACGCCTTCTAAGTCTAGGCATGCGATTTCCATAATAGCTCCAAAAGAGGTGGGATTTTTGCGCGCGTACTCTAGCAGAAGCGCCGCCTCACGCCTAGGCAGAAATCGGCGGGCATTTGTGGCAGCTCTGAAGATGGTCATTCACCAGCCCCATGCTTTGCATAAAAGCATAACAGATGGTTGGGCCGACAAAATTAAAGCCTGCCTTTTTTAAGTACTTGCTCATCGCCTGCGAGCACGCCTCTTGTGTTGGAATATCCCCCATGGCCTTAGGGCGATTTACTTTTGGGCTACCACCGACAAAGCCCCACAACAACTGCACAAAATCCACCCCATCCTGCTCTAGCCGTAACAAGGCTTGGGCATTTTGGCGAATACTAAAGAGCTTTAAACGATTGCGAATCAGCCCTGTATCCGTCAGCAAGGCCTCAATTTGCGCATCACTCATGGCCGAGACCTTCTCTGGCTCAAAGCCAAAAAAGCAAGCGCGATAATGCTCACGCTTGCGCAGCACCGTAATCCAGCTTAAGCCCGCTTGCTGGCCTTCAAGGCAAAGTTTTTCAAATAATTTATTGCGTTCAAAACAAGGTACGCCCCACTCTGTATCGTGGTAATGAATGTAATCTGCGCCGACTGCCCAAGGGCAAGGTGTTTTTTCTGTGATCATGGCTCTCTCGATATTGCGCAACAGATTGTTGCAACATAAAAAATAATGGCTCAAAAAAAACCAGACTTAAATCAACTTTAGAGGAAAAGCTCTAGCTTACACTCGCCCAAGCTAATAAATCTAATTCTATCTCTCTCACCAAACACCTAGGCAATTTAATGCACTAAGGAAGATTTATGAGCACATTTAATGTACAACCCGATGCCAGCAACACGCACGCGCACAACAGCGCCTTAAATACCTTGCCCTCCGCCGATTACGTCAGTATTTATCAAAGTCATAAGGTATTACCTCCTGCGGATATTCAGAAACGCAACGCCTTTATTATCGGTGGCGGTATTGCAGGGTTAGCCAGTGCTTTTTATTTAATTCGCGATGGCAAAATGCCAGGTGCGAACATCACCATTTTAGAGAATTTGGCCGTTGAAGGCGGCTCGATGGACGGCGCAGGTAACGAAGAAGAAGGCTATTTAGTACGCGGTGGCCGTGAAATGAATTGGAACTACGACTGCCTTTGGGATCTGTTTCGTGATATTCCTGCCATCGAAATGCCCGAAGGCTACAGCGTGCTCGATGAATATCGTTTAATCAACGACAACGACCCCAACTACTCCAAATCTCGCCTTATGCACCAACGCGGGAAAATCCGCGATTTCAGCACACTGGGTCTAAGCAAATCGCAGCAATGGGAGCTGGTGCGTTTACTGATGAAACGCAAAGAAGAATTGGACGACATCACCATCGAGCAATATTTTTCTAAAGGATTTTTAGAGAGTAATTTCTGGTATTTATGGCGCTCTATGTTCGCCTTTCAAAACTGGCAAAGCCTGCTGGAAATGAAGCTTTATATGCACCGCTTTTTAGATGCACTCGATGGCATAACCGATTTATCGGCCTTGGTATTTCCCAAATACAACCAATACGACAGTTTCATTAAACCATTGGTCGCATGGCTAAAAGCGCGCGGCGTCAACTTCCGTTTAAATGTGCAAGTTCAAGATGTGGATTTTGTATTTTCAGGCGAGCAAAAAACCGCTTCGGCGTTGCGCTGCTTAGATGGCGAAGTTATCAAAATAAACGAGAAAGATTTGGTTTTTGTCTTAAATGGCTCCATGACCGAAGGCAGCGCCTACGGCGACAGCGACCATGCCCCTGTGAACATTCGCAACCCTCATTTACCCGAAGAAAATAGCGCTTGGACCTTATGGCGAAACCTGGCCAAAAAATCCCCCGTATTTGGCCGCCCCGAAAAATTTTGCACCAACACTGCACAGTCTTCATGGATGTCCGCTACCCTAACCTGCAAACCTTCGGCTTTAATTGATAAATTAAAAGAGCTGGCCGTCAACGATCCTTACAGCGGCAAAACCGTAACAGGGGGTGTCATTACCTTTACCGACAGCAACTGGGTGATGAGCTTTACCTGCAATCGTCAGCCGCACTTTCCCACTCAAGAAAAAGACACTTTGGTGCTTTGGGTTTATGCCCTACTGATGGATAAAAAAGGCAATTACATCCAAAAAACCATGCCCGAATGCACAGGCAAAGAAATCGTTGCCGAACTCTGTTATCACCTAGGTATTGAAAACGAGCTGGATAGCATTATGGCAAAAACCAAAGTGCGCAGCGCTTATATGCCCTACATTACGGCGCAATTCATGCCTCGTGCCAAAGGCGACCGTCCAGATATTATTCCAGCAGGCTGCACCAACCTCGCCATGATTGGGCAATTTGCCGAAACGCATAACGATGTCGTTTTCACCATGGAAAGCTCGGTACGCACTGCACGCGTAGGTGTGTACGGCTTGCTGGGATTATCGAAGCAAGTACCCGATATCAGCCCAACCCAATACGATGTGCGCAATTTATTAAAAGCCGCGCGCTCACTCAATAATAACGAGCCATTCCCAGGCGAGCGTATTTTAAGACGCATTTTAAGCAACAGTTATTTTGCGCACATATTGCCACCTGCACCCGAGGAAAAAGCCAAACCCTCGGTGAGTGATGAGCTAAAACAATTTCTACAAAAAGCCAGCGAAGGCGCAGGAGAATGGTGGCATAAACTCAAAGCCAACAAGGAGTAAAAACGGGCGCTTAGCGCCCCTATGAAATGTGCGGCTGATAGAGCACCACGCGATTGCGCCCCTGTGCTTTGGCTTGGTATAAGGCTTCATCAGCCAAGCGCACCCAATTTTCGTGATTGTCCTCTTGCGTTGGGATACCACCTTGAACACCGATACTGACGCTAACTCGAAAGCCCTGAGTAATGGCATCAAAATTGATCTCTGCAATCACAATGCGAATGCATTCGGCTATATGCAGCGCACCAGCCTCGGTGGTATTGGGCAACACCAAAATAAATTCTTCACCGCCATAACGCGCCAGCAAGTCGGTGCTGCGATGCACAGTGCGAGCAAGCGTTTGTGCCAGCGTTCTTAGCACCTCATCTCCTGCCTGATGGCCGTAGGTATCGTTCACTTTTTTGAAATAATCGATATCAATCATAAGCACCGAAATCGGCTCTTTTTGGCGAATGGCACGCGCCATTTCCCGATGCATTACCTGATCAAAGAAACGCCTATTACGCACGCCCGTTAAGCCATCGGTAATGCTCATCTGCTCTAACCGCCAATTGGCTTTTTCAAGATCCATAGTGCGCTCTTTTACTCGTAGCTCTAGGGTTTCTTTATCGCGAACCTGTGCTTCTAAAACCTCATCTTGCAGCTTGCGCGCCAAACGCTCATTTTCGAGCGCTTGATTTTGCGCACGATACCTTTTGAGTTTTTCTTGATTCAAGCGATCCGCCAACGCAAAGGACAACAAAATAACTTCAATGGCCGAGCCGAGCTGCAAAATATTTTCAGTAATAAAATTTCTCGGAATAATATTGAATTTGTTTAATGCCAGAACAATACCGCCGATTAAAAATGTTGACCAAGCAATAACATAGTAGCGCGCAGAGGTATGACCTTGAATCCAACGTGCAACACCCACAGATAAAGCCAAAATCAGGCATACAAACGCCATCACGATCAAAAGCTGTATGCTAACGTGATAGCTCATCACATTGGTTCCAAGGATAATACCTAACACAATAACCAGTACTATATTTAGAAAAGAGTTTAGATATCGAATCTGTTTAATACGCAGAAATTCGCGCGTAAAAAGCAAACCAAATTCAATAGTAAACCCCAAAAAAACGACGATACTGGAGTCGTTCCAGCTGGTAGAGTTTGGCCAAAAATACTGAAAAGACACACCCTGCAAGCTCGACATAAACAATGCCATGCAGGCCACATAGAGCACATAATAAAGATAATGCTTTTCTCGAACCGAAAAAAACAAAAAGAAATTATACAAAACCATGGCCAGCATCAGGCCGTAATAAAGCCCCAAATAAACAATCTGATGCTGATCATCCTCAAAGAATTTTCGCTCTTGCCAAATACTCAAAGGCAGCTGCATCGAGCTGGAGGTTTGCACGCGAAAAACCACATCCATCTCGCTGTTTTCTGCCAAAGAAATAGGCAAAAGAAAATCTCGGTGTTCAATCGGACGATCTAAAAAGGGCTGCTTATCCCCAAGCAGCTGATGCTCCCACGCCCCACCTTTTGTGCGCGTATACACATCAATACGATCCAACACGGGGTAAGCCAAATTTAAGATGCGCTGCTGTTTTTGCCCTTGCGTACACAAGGATAATTTGAACCAATAAACCGAGTTGGTGTAGCCAAAAGACAGACCCTCTTTCGCACCCTGCAACCAGTCTTCATTGAGCGCCGAGGTTAAAGTGGCTGTTCCCGTT
>JAYRHO010000451.1:0-2724 GCA_041907245.1 Saccharospirillaceae bacterium | reverse complement strand
CGGCAATGCGCTCTGGGGCGTCGATGCTGGCGGTAAATATATCGCGCTCAAGGCGGGGCAAACGATCCATGTCTTCGGCGGCGGTTTTAAAGCGCTCGTATTCTTGCAAGCGGCGCAACAGCTCGGCGCGTGGGTCTTCCTCTTCGCCTTCTTCGCCTTCTTGATTGCGTGGCAACAGCATGCGGCTTTTGATTTCCGCCAACATCGCCGCCATCACCATGTACTCCGCCGCAAGCTCCAGCTGCAAGGTATGCATCATGTCGATGTACTGCATGTACTGATCGACAATATCGGCGACGTTCACCTCCAAAATGTCGAGGTTTTGCTTGCGAATCAGATAAAGCAGCAGGTCCAGAGGGCCTTCAAACTGCTCCAAAATCACTTCCAAGGCATCGGGCGGAATATAGAGATCCAAAGGCAGCTGCGTCAGCGGCTGCCCCTGCACCAAGGCAAAAGGCATTTCTTTTTGTTTGGCCGTGATTTCCATGAGCGATGCACCTTTATAGAGTTGAGCGCCAAGCACTTAGCGCCAAGCGCAACTAAATATAACCACGGATACCGACGGCTTCGCGTACGCGCTCCAGCATAGGCACGCTGATGGCGCGGGCTTTGGCAGCGCCTTTTTGCAGCACGGCTTCAATGTCTTGCGGACGCGCCAGCAGTTCGTTGTAGCGTTCGCGCGCCTCGCCGATTTCTTCGTTAATCAGGGTAAAGAGGCGTTTTTTGGCATCGCCCCAACCAATGCCCTCGGCAAAGGCTTGGCGCATCTGCGCGGTTTGCTCGGCGCCGGCAAAGGCTTGGTAAATCTGAAACACCGTCGAGCTGTCTGGGTCTTTGGGCTCGCCTGGCTCTTGCAGGTTGGTGACGATTTTATTGATGCTTTTTTGCAGCTGTTTTTCAGGCAAAAACAGCGGGATGGTGTTGCCGTAGCTCTTGCTCATTTTGCGACCGTCCAAGCCTTGCAGCAGGGCGACGTTGTCGTCTACCAAAAACTCAGGTAGCACCAAGATTTCTTCGCCACGGCCAAAAATATGATTGAAGCGCTGCCCCATATCGCGCGCCATTTCAATGTGCTGAATCTGATCACGACCCACGGGCACTTGGTGGGCGCCAAACATCAAAATATCGGCGGCCATCAGCACGGGATAATTAAACAACCCCATGGTAATGGCTTTGTCGGGGTCTTCGCCTTCGGCGACGTTGGCATCCACCGCTGCCTTATAAGCGTGGGCGCGATTCATCAGCCCCTTGGCGCAGACGCAGTTTAAAATCCACATAAGCTGTGGAATTTCAGGAATGTCGGATTGGCGATAAAAAGTTGCCGCGTCGGTATCCAAACCCAAGGCCAGCCAAGTGGCGGCAATTTCTTTGCTGGATTGGTGTACGGCGGCAGGGTCTTGGCTTTTGATCAGGGCATGGAGGTCGGCCATAAAATAAAAAGCATCGACTTTTCCTGTTTGGCTTTCACGAATAGCAGGGCGAATCGCCCCGACATAATTACCCAGATGCGGTGTGCCCGTGGTGGTGATGCCCGTTAAGATGCGTGCTTTGCTCATGAATCCGTGCTCATTAAAAACAAAACGCGCATCTTACCTGAAAATCCCTGCGCATGTCAGACACTAGAGCATGGTGCTGGCATCACCGACACCCTGACGGGCGATCTCGACACCGCCTTCGGACAGATCCACCACGGTGGTGGCTTCAAAGCCACAAAAACCGCCATCAACAATCACATCCAGCTCGTGCCCTAAAAGGTCTCGAATGTCGTAAGGGTCGGACAGCGGAATCTCCTCGCCTGGCAGAATCAAGGAGCTGCTCATTAAGGGCTCGCCGATTTGCGCCACGATGGCCTGCACAATGCGATTGTCGGGCACGCGAATGCCAATAGTGCGTTTTTTCGGGTGCATCAGCAGGCGCGGCACTTCGCGCGTGGCCTCCAAAATAAAGGTAAAAGCGCCTGGGGTGTACGCTTTAAGCAAGCGGTATTGGCTGTTGTCGGCCTTGGCAAAATGCGAAAGCTCCGACAGATCGCGGCACAAAAGAGTGAAGTTGTGCTTAGGCCCAAGCTTGCGGATGCGCTGCACCGATTCCACCGCTGCTTTGTTGCCTAAACAGCACACCAAGGCGTAGGCGCAGTCGGTTGGAATTACGCCTAGGCCGCCACTGCGCAAAATCTCGGCCGCCTGTTTGACCAAACGCTCTTGCGGGTTTTCGGGGTGAATCTGAATAAATTGCGTCATATTGATCTCTTAAAAGCCTTCCCATACGGGGGCAATATCGGCAGGAAATGCGGGCATCTGCCCCAACTCTAGCCCAAAACGATTAGGGCCGTGGTAGTCGCTGCCGCACGAGCCTTTCAAATTGAACTCCTTGGCAAACTGCACCAGCTGCTGTTGCTGGCCTTTGTCCATCGTGCCGTAGGCCACCTCAATCGCGCGACCGCCTGCCAGCGTAAACTCTTGAATGCAGGCTTTCAGCTTGGTGCGCGTCATGTTGTAGCGGTGGGCGTGCGCCAACACCGCAATACCACCTGCACCGATAATCCACTGCACCGCCTCGGTCATAGTTGGCCAGCCTGTTTTGACATCGCCGATCTTGCCTGCCCCCAAATACTTGGTAAAAGCGCTGGCCATGGAGTTGACCAAACCACGGTCAAGCAAGTACTGGGCAAAATGCGGGCGGCCAATTTGTTCGCCACCTGCGTAAGCGGCAACGTCTTCGATG
>JAYRHO010000450.1:0-2557 GCA_041907245.1 Saccharospirillaceae bacterium | reverse complement strand
CTAGTGCATACACCTAATGGCGTAAAAACTTGGTACATCAACCGCATCGAATACAACGTAGATTTAATTCCAATTAAGGACGAGCAATGAAAGTTCCCGTCCGGTGTGACTAGAGCAAAAAAAAGAAGGAAGCTGTATGACCAAATCCCGCATCGACATGATTATCGAAACTTTGCGAGACAATCCAACTCGCAAGTTTACCGCGCGTGAATTAGCCGCTGAATTTATTCTTCGCTACGGAGCAGAAATGGCAGAGAAACAGCGCAACCCTCGTTACGACACGCACGAAAAACTACTAACTCAAGTGGCGGCTGAAATTGGTGGTGAGTTTGCTGTCACGCACGCTGGCCAATCAGCAGCTGGTTTCTAGTGAAGGCAGTGCTGTATTGCAGGTAATTAGTAGCTGATTAACGACAACACTCTGGTGGCATTGGCTTTATTGGTGGCCGAGAGCTTGCCCGAACAAAAAGAACTGATGATCCGTTTAATTGAACACTTTGTACTGTTGAAACCATGATTCAAATTCACGCTACCCGTAAACTCTTTGAAATACTGCCTCTTACCCGCGACGGCCAATTTGCTGTAACTAAGCGTTCGCAATGGTTGTTTGAGCGCACTGCGTTGGATATCAACCCGCTAGCGGCTGGCATGGCAATGTCATTACTTTGCAGCGGCACAATACTTTGCTGCTGGTGCACGATGCAACGCGCTTTCCTTTGATTTTGCCTGCTTTAACTAAACCCGACTGGAAGGCGCTCAATGACCTTTTTGTCGATACGTTAATGAACACCCTGCTTAAATGCGGTGCAAACGATGTGCAGCTAGAAGCCGCCGAGCAAGCCCTACGCCCTTTGCAGGTGGATACAAACTGCAATCGCTCTGTGCAGGGCACGCTAAACCGCATAAAGGGCGATATTGAGCATTTATTGTGGTACGACCAAGCCAATATCGCCGACTTAAGCGGCTACCGCTTGGGTGCTTGGCTGGCAAATACAGGCCGCTAAGCACAACTACCGAGCCTAGCTCGGTAGTTACTTAGGCATGTTTGTTGAGTTGCTGAATGGCAGCATCGGTCAGAAAAGCACTACGGCTTTTGGCAACTCCTTGTTTGACTAAGGCTTCAATGCGAGTGCTGACTATTTTGGGCAGGGTAACATTGAATTTTTCGGTTTTGCCGCTGTAGGCGCTCACGTCAATATCCACAATGGCCCAAATCGCATCGCGATAATCAGCTTGTTTTTTATAATGCTCTAAGGTATTTGCAGATGGTGCGGTAATACCATCTTCTGCCAATAATTCTAAATGCCCATGAATGGCTTCATAAGTGTTTTCTAGGGCTTCATCCAAGGTGTCGCCAGCAGAAAAGCAGCCAGGAATATCGGGCACAGTAACGCCGTAAGCACTGTTGTCTTGTTGATGAATGGCTATGGGTTATCTCATAAATCACCTCTTTTTCTGCCTGCTTGTTTGAATATGTTGTTAACCGTTCCTATGGGTAAATCCTTTTTGGGGTGGGCTCGGTAACAATGCCTAGTTTCTCTGGATGTTTAAAATGGTGATGACTGCCTGTAACCCGCACAAGCTGCCAGCCATCTTGTTCCAGTTGTTTTATCAATTGTTTGCTTTGCATGACACCACCCTTTGTCGCCAAGTCATAACTCTGGGGTTATTGTTTTACAAGAAGAACCTTAATACTCTTGCCGAGCCTATTCGTAATACGTTCGGCGAGGGCGAATTTGTTCCAGCTCAATAGGCTTTATGTAAGAATAACGTACGATTAGTTTTGCTAAGTGGATTTATCCAAAACAACAAGGACAAACCATGACCGAAGACGATTTAGAACAGCTGTGTTTATCTTGGTTTGCTGAGGGTGGCTGGCGAGTCAGTTTTGGCCCGGATATTGCGCCCGATGGCACAGCGCCAGAGCGTTTAAATTATCAGTCGGTGTTGTTGGCGGATTTAGAAAATGTCATTCGTGCGATTAACCCCCAGCTGCCGCACAGCCTGTGGACGAGCGTAAAGCCGCAGAACGTTGCGCCAAATACGGCTTAGAAGTGGAGCTGGGCAGTAAAACAGTAGGGGTGGTTTGGCACACGCAAGGTTCAGGCAAGAGCATTACCATGTGCTGTTACGCGGGTAAATTGCTGCAACAGCCGCAGATGAACAACCCGACTTTGTTGGTGGTAACCGACCGCAACGATTTAGACGGCCAGCTTTTTGCTACTTTCAGCGCCGCCAAAGAGTTGCTCAAACAAATTGCCACTGAGCTGGTCGAGAAAATCCGCAACTCCACCACGGTGGATTGGCAAGTGCGCGAAGCGGTACGAGCGAAACTGCGAATTTTAGTGCGCCGTATTTTGCAAAAATACAAATACCCGCCCGATCAAGCGCCGCAAGCGGTGGAGCTGATCTTAAAACAGGCTGAGGTGCTTTCAAACGCTTGGGTAGGCTAAGAGTTTATGGAATAAATTGTGCCAGCTCATTTCAGGAGTGATGAGTTTGCTGCTCATGCCGATAACCTTAAAAACTTGAAGGAGAAACCCGATGAGATGGCTTG
>JAYRHO010000449.1:0-2788 GCA_041907245.1 Saccharospirillaceae bacterium | reverse complement strand
TTACACCTAAGGAACACCATGACACACAGCATGACGGCCTTTGCCCGCCTCAACCGCGATACCACGCTGGGTCGTTTTAATCTTGAAATTCGCTCGGTGAACAGCCGCTTTTTAGAATCCACCTTCCGCCTGCCCGACAGCCTGCGCGATGCCGAACCCGCCCTGCGCGAGTTATTGCAAAAACGCATTTCGCGCGGCAAGGTCGAAACCAGCATCCGCTTTGCCCCCGCAACCAAAGCCAGTTCCGCCCAAATCAACCCCGATGCCGTTTACCAGTTTCTACAAATGGTGGACAAGGTACAGGCCATCATCGGCCCAGGCCAAGCACTCAATGTGATGGACGTACTGCAATGGCCTGGGGTGATGAATCAAGAAGTCGAAGAGACAGACAGCAAAGCGCTGAGCGAGCAAGTGCTGGCGCTTTATAGCGAACTCTTAGACAGCTACCAAACGGCCAGAGAGCGCGAAGGCGCGGCGCTGGCCGCCCTGCTTACGCAACGCCTAAGCCGCATGAGCGATCTTACCGCTCAAGTGCAAGTGCTGATGCCACAAGCGCTGGCCGCCCAGCATGAGCTACTGAAAGCGCGCCTAGCCGACTTCCTCCAGCATTTAGAACCCAATCGCCTCGAAGCCGAGATGGTGCTTCTGGCACAAAAAGCCGATGTCGCCGAGGAAATCGACCGCCTCAACACCCATATCCACGAAGTGAAGCGCACCTTGAGCCTCAATGAGCCGATTGGTCGCAAGCTCGATTTTATGATGCAAGAGCTCAACCGCGAGGCCAACACCCTGTCCTCCAAGGCGCTGACCACAGGCATCACTCAAGCCGCCGTTGAGCTAAAAGTGCTGATCGAACAAATGCGCGAGCAGGTACAGAACATCGAATAGCGGCACGAAAGTCAGCCGCCATATTCAGTCTTAAGCTTTAGACTTTTTACGCCATGCCGATACCCCAAACAACCAGCTTTGGGGTGAATTATGCGCATCGACCAATCCGCCGTTTTTGTTTCCAGCCAGCAGCAGCACGAGCTGACGGCCACTCGCATCAAGCAAGCCGAAGTGCAGAAAAGCACAGGGGCGGCTAGCCAAGGTGTGGCGCTGTCGCTAAGCCGCGAAACGCAAGAACGCCTCGCCCTGCAAACACGCAGCCAAGTACAAAGCTCAAACAACACCAGCGCCTTTGCCCACGCGGAGCTTGCGCAAAACCTCACCTCCGCCCTCACCCAAACCAAAATCTCCCTGCGCGACTGGCAAGGCAACCTGCAAGAAAGCCGCGAAGGCCTCATGCTGGAAATAAGCAGCGTTAGCGAAATCAAGCGCAGCGAAGGCCTGCATGTTGAAGCCCTAGGACAAGCCCAAACCAGCGATGGGCGGCGCATCGACTTTATGCTCAGCCTCGACCTAAGCCGCGACGTGCGCGAAGAACAATCCCTCTATTTCAAAGGCCAAGTGCAGCGTATCGACCCTTTGATGCTGAACATGAAAGGCAGCATGGTTGAACTCACCGATCAATGGTTCGACTTCGACCTGCTCGGCGATGGCAGCAACCTTGGCCTACTCAAAACCGCCCAAGGCAGCGGCTACCTCGCCTTCGACCAAAACGGCAACGGCCAAATCGACAACGGCAAAGAGCTGTTTGGCCCGCAAACACAAAACGGCTTTGCCGAACTGCGCGCCTACGACGACGACGGCAACGGCTGGATCGACGAAAACGACCGCATCTTCAGCCAGCTCGGCTTATTCGACTTTGACGAACAAGGCCTGGCCCGCTTCACCAGCGCCAAAGACGCAGGTCTTGGCGCACTCTATTTAGGCGCAGCCCAAAGCCAATACGAACTGATCCACAAAAGCGGTCAAAACCTCAGCACCTTGGTCAATAACGGCCTAGCTCTGGCTGAAAACGGCCAAGCGTTAATGCTCCAAGAAGTGCACCTGCGCATGGAAAGCCGACAAGCCAGCAACAACAGCAACAGCAACAATTTGGTTATCAATGGCGTGGCGATTGCGGCCGCAGGCGATGCCACGGCGCTTATCCACAGCAAAACCTTCGCCGCATTGAATGTCGCCACCGCACAAAGCGGAAATCAAAGCCCAAGCTTCACCCTAAGCGCCGTGGATGTACGCGGTGAACTCAAAGCCTCGACAACCGCCATCGGCAGCTGGCGAATAGGCACCCAACCCACCGAGCCTGCCCGCGAAGAAGTCGATCCCAAAATTCAAAACCTGCGCGACGTCATTGCTCGCCTGCGCCAAATGCGCGAAGCCCAACAACTCTCCAACCTAAAACCCACACAGATCTACCAACAAATGAAACGACTGTAGCAACACGAAACAACTAGACCCTGCGACTGCGCGCAGGGTGACAAATTCAGAGCGCGTCATCCTGCGCGAAGTCGCAGGATCCATAGAGAATCCATAAGAAATCCATGCAGAACGAAACAACTAGACCCTGCGACTGCGCGCAGGGTGACAAATTCAGAGCGCAGGGTGACAGATTAAAAACACCGAGGGCAGCTTCAAAACACAGGCTGACAGCTTCAAAATACAGGGTGAGCAATTCAGAACAACAAGTGGCTATTGCGCAGTGCGGGAGATGGTGCCGGTAATAGGAGTTGAACCTACGACCTTCGCATTACGAATGCGCTGCTCTACCAACTGAGCTATACCGGCCAAGAAAGTGCGTATTCTATGCCAATTTTTTTCATGTTCAAGCCCAACAACCCTGCCTTTTTCGGTGGTTTTTTTTTGCGCTAGTGCGCACCGTCCTGCACAAAGAGCGCCGCCTGCT
>JAYRHO010000448.1:0-2122 GCA_041907245.1 Saccharospirillaceae bacterium | reverse complement strand
CGTTGGGAAAGAGCTTGGCCATTTCCCACTGCTTCATTTCACCGCGAGAGAAAATAATGATTTTTTTTGGATTGTATTTGGCCAGTGTCATAGGCACAAAAGCATGGCCAAATGAGCCTGTGCCGCCTGTCACCAAAATTACTTTGTTGGTAAACATGTCAAATTCCTATTGTTTTTATCTTAGAAAATTAAACAGCAATTGTTATGCCAGCAAACCTACATATGGTTAAACAACGACAGCCGCGAAATGGTAGTGTAGCTTTGCTGCGAGGCTTCGAGCAGGAAGGTTTGCAGCGATAGGCGGCTGATGGCTTCGGCGTAGTCGACGTCTTGCAGCTTGGAGAGGATTTCTTGGTTGACGACTTTGACATCGGCGGAAAGCTCACGCGTGCCATCCACTATGTTCATGCGCGCGCCTAAATCACTGCGCACCGCCGACACCGAGTTTTCGGCGTGGGTCAGATTGGTTAGGGTGTCCGCCAATAAAATGGCGAGGGTGTCCGAATCCATTTGGTTATCAGCTAGGGTATTTAGGCCTGCGGTTAAACGAAATACGGTGTCGAGCACGCTTTGTTTGGGGCTGGATTGCGCTAAAACTTGGTCGCCTGGGCGTGGCCTGCCTTCGATATTGATGGAAATGCCTGCGGCCACCACATTGCCGCCTTCGTTGTAGGGGATTTTATCCATGCCCTCGACCACGCGGCCATCGCTGGCGCGGCGGACGGTAAAATTGGCGGTGGCGGGGCTTAGGGCGTCCTCTGGATTAAAGGTAATGACCAAGCCATCGGGGTAAAACTCGGCGTATTTTTTTTCATCGACGACAAAGCCTGGGTTAATGCGTAAATCGCCTTTATTTTTTGGGTTAAGCGAAGCGGTAAAGGTATTTTTATTGGCGGGCACATCGACAAATAAAAATTTTCCGCTGTCACCTGTCGCAACTGTGGTGCTGTCGGAAATCGCCAGTTTACGTTGGCCTTCGTCGCCCATAAATTCATAGCGGCCATTGGGCTGTTTGACAAAGGGCGGGTTGCTGCCTTTAAAACCTGCAAAAATGTATTCGCCGTTGGCATCGCGGGTATTAAAAATTTGCGCCAAGCCTTCTTGGATTTGTGCGACTTCGGCGGCGATATCTTGCCTATCGCTTTGAGTTTTTACGCCGCTTGCGCTCGAGGTTAATTCTTTTAGGCGCGCAAAATAACGGGTTGCCGAATCCATCGCTGCTTCTTCGGCCTTTAAACGGCTGTCGGCGGCATTCATGTTGCGTACATATTGCTCATTTTTGGCCATGTCTTGCTGCATTTGCAAAATCTTGGTGGAGGCGACAGGGTCATCGGCGGGCGTCAGCACGCGTCGGCCTGTTGCCACTTGCTGCTGCGTTTTATTCACCTCGGTTTGGTTGCGCAGCATATTATTTAAACCCGTATTGTATTGCTGAGAGGTGGCTACACGCATGGCTTAACTCCTAGCGGAAAGTCGCAATTAAAGTGTCAAAAATAGTACGCGCGGTAGAAATCACTTGCGCGCTGGCGTTGTACGCCAATTCGTATTTAATCAGTGCCGCGGCTTCTTCATCGAGGTTCACCCCAGATAAACTACTTAGGGTATTTTCCGAGTGTTGTTTTAATACTTCGGCGGATTCGCTGTTGATTTGCGCGCGGTTGGTAATAGAGCCAATACGCTCCACCAGCATGGAATAAGCATCGGTGTAACTGGCGTTATTATTAAGCGTGCCTTTGCTTTGCAGTGCGCCCAGCATCACGCCATTGCGGCTGTCTGAGCGACCGTCTTTATTAAAATCCAGCGTAAAGCTGTCGCCTTTTTTGGGCACGCCGTCGATATTAAAATTAAAACCAAAATGCTCTGGCTCGCCCACTGGGTTAACAGGAAATAAATTATTGCCAGGCGGTGCGATCACTAGGCTGTAACCTGGATCGGTGACCACTTTTAATTGCCCGCCCATGGTCATTTTGTTGGAGCCATTGATGCCCATGCCATTCATATCTGTGCTTTGTTTAAAGCTGATGGTGCCGCGCTCACTGATGCTGACATCGATATTGCCCGTCAGCGCCATGCCTGCATTTTGCAGCTGCGTGCGAATGCCATTGAGCATGGCGGTGGCGGT
>JAYRHO010000447.1:0-2582 GCA_041907245.1 Saccharospirillaceae bacterium | reverse complement strand
CTTAAAACCTGGCGACAAAGTGATGGTGTACGGCCCCTTCGGTGAGTTCTTTGCCAAAGACACCGATGCCGAAATGGTCTTTATTGGTGGTGGTGCGGGCATGGCACCGATGCGCTCACACATTTTCGACCAGCTGCGCCGCATTAAAACCAAGCGCAAAATGAGCTTCTGGTACGGTGCGCGTTCGGTTAAAGAACTGTTCTATAAAGACGAGTACGACCAACTGGCCGCTGAAAATGAAAACTTCACTTGGCATGTGGCCATGTCCGACCCTCAACCTGAGGATAACTGGACAGGTTTAACTGGCTTTATTCATAACGTCCTGTATGAACAATACCTGAAAAGCCACCCAGCCCCAGAAGACTGTGAGTTCTACATGTGTGGCCCACCCATCATGAACCAGTCTGTGATTAAGATGCTGACTGACCTTGGCGTCGAACCCGAAAACATCATGCTCGATGACTTCGGTGGCTAATCAGCCAAAACAAAAAGCCCGCGATCAGCGGGCTTTTTTGTTGGTTGAAATATTGCGGCAGCAAACTGTCCGCAAACAACCTCCCGAGGGTGTAAATAATTCTGACTTAAAACAACAAAATGGCCGCCGCTCATGCTTATTAGTGAAAAATCCGCTACTATTCACCGCCTGCGTCCTTACATAGTTGTTTTTATGTCTCAATCTTCTGCCTCTCCTTCGATTAACTGGCCTGCTGCCGTTATGTTTAGCATTACCACTTTGGTGACCTTGGTGGCTGTGCCTTGGTACGGTATCAGTTTTGGCTATGGGCTTTCGGCTTGGCTGGCCTATGTGCTGCTTACCTCCATGACGGAGTTGGCCATTACGGCGGGCTATCATCGTTTGTGGTCGCACAATACCTACAATGCACATTGGAGTTTGCGCCTGTATTACGCGCTTTTTGGTGCGATGGCGCTGCAAAACAGTATTTTGGTTTGGTGCTCTGGGCATCGCACGCATCATCGTTTTGTCGATGATGTGGATAAAGACCCGTATTCTGCCAAGCGCGGTTTGTGGTTTTCGCATATGGGTTGGATGCTGCGCAATTACGAAAGCGGCAAAATAAATTTGGATAACGCTAAAAACCTTTTAAAAGACCCGATAGTGGTGTGGCAGCACCAATATTATTTATGGATTGCCTTGGCGATGAACTTCGCCATTCCTATTGGGCTTGGGCTAATTTTTGGCAATATCTGGGAAATGGTTTTACTGGCGGGTTTTTTGCGCATTGTCACGGCACATCATTTTACTTTTTTTATCAATTCCATCGTACACAAATGGGGCAGCCAGCCTTATACCGATGAAAATACCGCGCGCGACAACGGTTTTTTTGCCATTTTGACGCACGGCGAGGGTTACCATAACTTTCATCATATTTTCCAAAACGATTACCGTAATGGCGTGCGCTGGTGGCAGTGGGACCCAACCAAATGGTTTATTGCCTTGGCGGCATTTTTGGGTTTGGCGCAAGATTTAAAACGTATTTCTAACTTTAAAATTATGCGTGCGCGGGTGCAGATGCAATTTAAGCGCGCACAAGAAAAACTGGAAAAAAACACTGGCAAAGAGCAGTGGTCGAAACACTTAGAAGACGAGTACGCGCAATTTAAACTGATGGTTGAACGCTTTACTCAATTACAAGCCGATAAATACCAGGATGCGCGCCGTCACCTGCAAGAAAAATGGCAAAGCGCCGCCTTGCGCACGCATTATAAAGAGCTGGAATACGCCCTTAAAATGCAGCAAAAACGCATGAAATTGATGTTGGCTCAACTGGCTTAAAGGATGGAAAAATGAAAAACGTCGTTATTACAGGAGCGAATCGTGGCATTGGTTTTGAGCTGGCCAAACTCTATGCCTTAAAAGGCTACGCCGTGACGGGCATTTGTCGTGATACCAGCGTGGAGCTGGAAGACATTGCCGAGCAAGTCATCAGTGGTATTGATTTAACCGCGACCAAAGCCATCGAAGCGGTGGGCAGTTTGGTGGAGCAGCTGATTGATGGCCCTGTGCATATTTTGATTAACAATGCGGGTATTTTTAGCAACGAAACTTTGGATGATTTAAATCTGGCGCGTATTCGTCAGCAGTTTGAAGTCAATGCCATTATTCCTTTGCAAATTGCTCATGCGTTACTGCCCTTGATGGAAGGGGGCAGCAAAATTGCCAATATCACCAGCCGCATGGGCTCGATGGGCGATAATGGCTCGGGTGGTTATTACGGCTATCGCGCCTCGAAGGCGGCTTTAAATGCTTTTGGTAAATCTTTGGCGGTGGATTTAAAAGATCGTGGCATTGCGGTTGCACAAATTCACCCAGGTTTCGTGCAAACGCGCATGGTGAATTTCCAAGGCGAAATTACGCCAGAGCAAGCTGCCAGCGGTATTATGGCGCGCATTGCGCAGCTGGATATGTCGAACACGGGTAGTTTTTGGCACTCTAATGGCCAAGAGTTACCTTGGTAATTTCTTTATTTATTGAGGTTTTTTTATGTCAAACAATCGCATCATCAAAAAAGTTCACACGCGTTATTTGGCCGACTTTTTAGTGGAGGCCAGCCAAGATGCCG
>JAYRHO010000446.1:0-3372 GCA_041907245.1 Saccharospirillaceae bacterium | reverse complement strand
CATGTTGGATAAAGAAGAATACAAAGGTTACGAAAACACCTTTGAAGTCGAAGGCGACGACACCGCCATCGGCTGGAACTTAGGCTTCATGTGGGACGTCACGCCCGCCACCACCTTGGGTTTGACTTACCGCTCGGCCATCGACTTCACCCTAGAAGGCGATGCCGAGTTTGAAATCAAAGACGGCGTGAAAGCCTTTAGCACCGATGCTAAGCACCCACTAACGGGCACAACCTTGCCACCTGGCATTTACCCTGTAGACGGTAAAACAGGCAAAGTGCCCAACCAAAAAGCCGAAGTGCCCTTAACTGGCCCGCAATCGGCCACCCTAAGCTTGGCGCACCAGCTTACCGACAACCTGCAAGTGCAGGGCGGTGTGACTTGGACAGACTGGTCGAGCTTTAAATACTTCGACGTCAAAGGCAAAGGCCCTGGCATGATTTCGGCGCTGAGTGCGAAATCCATGGGGTTAACCGACAACTACATTGGTCACATCGTTGAAAACTGGCACGACACTTACGCCTACGCCATTGGCGCAACCTATACGCTGAACCCACAATGGCTGCTGCGTGCAGGCTTTGCTTATGACGAGTCGCCTGTCGATAGCAACCATCGTACCGCCCGCGTGCCCGATAACGATCGCAAATGGCTGACCGCAGGCGCACGCTTTGCGCCCTCTCAAGACCTGAGCTTCGATTTAGGCTTGGCGTACGCCTTTATTGATGGCTTCCATATGAGCGAAGTGGACTACAACCTCAACGATCAGCAATCCAGCAAGCAACGCATCGAAGGCGACTACGAGCTGAGCGCTTTCGGCGCCAGCATGCAAATGAACTACCGCTTCTAGCATCTTAAAAGGGCAGCGTAAGCTGCCCTTCTTCTTTTATCTTTAAGTTCCCTTTACCCTCATTTAACTAGCACAGCCATTTGGCTTCTGTTATCTTGCACCGCAGTATTAAAAAGTCTGATAACTGCACCTATAACAATAAAAACAGGAGAGTCAGATGGCATCTTTACGTTGTCTTCACCTGACCGCTACGCTCGCTGCCCTCACCGCAGCCAGCCCAGTATTTGCTCTGCAAGCCTTAGATGACCTCATCCTGTCGGATGTAACGGGTCAGGCACAGGGCTTGAAAATCACTCAGGAACAGGAAACGGTTATCGATTCCTTGACCTACTACGATGACGATGGCTTAGGTGGCGCCAACGGCACAGCGGGCAGCATTACGCTCTCAAACGTACGCCGCTATACGCCTAAAGGCGTGCCTACGGTGCAGGATATCGAAGTCAAAAATGTTATTGTAAAAGGCACCGATAAGGGTCGCGGCTTGGTTATCACCAATCATCAGTTGGAGATAAACCAAGAGATTGGTGATATTTCCATCAATGGCAAATCCTTAGGCTCGCAAGGGCAAAATAACTACCGCTTCGGTGCCAATGATGTGTTGGTTACCAGTATTCGTGCAGGGGGCTATTTGGGCAACAACGGCATGAGCATCGATGTGGCCGTACCCAGCTCGCTGTCTTACGACCAATGGAAAGAAATGAACGGCGTGCGCAGCTACGTCACCATCAACTACGACGACCCCTACAACAAAGGCCAGGGTGGTATCGTCTTTGAAGACATCACTATCGACATCACCGACGATGGCCTGCGTGTAGGTTTGCCTACCACTCGCGGCGGCTTTATCAACCAATACAACAACTGCGTAGGCACCTGGAAAGACTGCCGCGACCCAGGGCAAACCAAGCACAACGTCACCTCTAGCAACGCTTTCCGCAATATCAACTTTATGCCAGGCGGCTATGTACTGGTTAAAAACGCCAAAGGCGCCAACGAATACGGCCTAGAGCTGGATGCGCGCGTAAAAGCAGGCTCCAATCTGGATTACATCGACATCTTTGGTGAAGTAGGCGACAGCTACCCCAATTCTCAAGTTTTTGAAATGTCGGCGCATTTGCATCTAAACAGCGACCTTATCATTGAAGGTCTGCGCATGAACGTCGATGGCGAGCGCGGCTTGGTGTTTGACTTTGATAACACCACCCCCCATCAGGTGGCTTCGGCCAATTTGGTGATGTCCGATGTCACCTTGATGCGCAGCGACCGAGTTAAGACCACGCCAAACCCTGTCAGTATCGGCACGCTGGATGTGCAGCTGAACTTGGGCAGCCGCACTTATATTCAAATGGAGGGACACTAAGATGAATAACAAGCTCCCGCTGGCATTGGTAATTGGCTTGACATCTGGCTCGGCTTTGGCGTTGCAATCCTTAGACGATGCTGTCATGCAAGACGTATCAGGCCAAGGTGGTCTGACCATCGAAAGCACTACCACCGACCCCGATGGCTACACCCTGCGCACAGGCGAAATTCGCTACACCCAAAAAAATAACGAAGGTGGTCTAGACGCCTATTTCAGCATTGCAGGCATGACCGAGCGCTATTACACCAGCGACGCAGCGGGTAACTTTATCGGCCTAAACAAAGTGCGCACTGTGATCGATGTGGACTCATTCGGCAACCTCAGCATCAAAACCATGGATGTGGACACCAAAGACATTCATTACGGTGCAATGAGCTTCAGTGGCCGCCAGTTCCTAAGTGGTCTAGACATCAATGTGTGGAAGTTCAAGCCAGGCAGCTACACCGAAATCGAAGCTAAAAATGACCCAGCGGGCGCCAAAATCATTTCGCGTACGGTGATGAAAGACGGCAGCGGTTACACGCAAAAACGCTACGAAAACGATGTGATAGTGTCGTCCGATACGGTTTATCGCCCCGCAGCAGGACAAACTGAATACGTCAGTGAAACCATCATCACCAACGACGCTGGCAATGGCCTAAAGCTGGAGTTTGGTGAAACCAAGGGCACCATTGAAATCAATAAAATGACCATTGCTCGCAATATCAACGGCACGGTCGTGGGCTTGTTCGACGACAACAGCTTTGGCGATATCGGTTATGGCGATATCAAGGTCAATAGCGGCTATGTGACCATGCGTGCCAACGCCGACCCCAGCAAAAACGGCCTGCAAGGCCAGTTTGCGTCCGATATCGACGTAGGCACCTTCTTCTTTCGCACCGACAACTCTCGCATCAATATGCACAACCTCCAGTTTAAAACCGTAGGTCCTATCGATTACAACCTTGCGCTGATGAACAACGGCTACGCCACAGGCATAGAGGCACAAATTCACGGCGTGGGTTCTACCGCCGACTTGCGTGTTGGTAGCATTACCTTATCAGGGGCTGATGGCTCTGGTGAAACCGCCAGCGCAGGCAGCTTTGCGATTACCGGTTTTACTCTGAATAACGGCACGGCCGAAATCAGCAACTACACCTTGCCAGGCTATGGCACAGACGGCCTG
>JAYRHO010000445.1:0-3722 GCA_041907245.1 Saccharospirillaceae bacterium | reverse complement strand
TTTTACCGAGCCCGACGTGCTAACGCGGCCGCTTTATGACGAGAACTTTGTCGCGGTTCTGCCCAAAAACCACCCTTGGAATGAGCAAGCGCAAATCGAGCCGCAGCAGCTGGCTGAGGAAGAGGTGCTGATGCTGGGCGAAGGACATTGTTTTCGTGATCAGATTTTTGCCTTTTGCCCCGATTTGGCGCAAAAGCATCACACCCGCCTAGGCAGTGTACTGGAAGGCAGCTCGCTGGAAACGCTCAAACATATGGTGGCAACGGGCCTAGGCATTACGGTTTTGCCTGAGTCGGCGGTCAGTAATTTGGATTTAAATCTAGTGAGCACGCGGCCTTTTGTTACGCCTATCCCTTACCGTACGGTGGCTTTGGCGTGGCGCGCCAGCTTTCCGCGCACTCAGGCGGTGGACTTACTGTTAAGCACGGCGCGCCAATGCCGCTTACCGAGCATGGCTAAGGGGCAAGTATGAGCGCCGCCACCAAGAAAAAAATCAGCCAATTGACCGAACTCAAAGGCGTGGGACCGAAACTGGCCGAGCAGCTGCAAAAGCTCGGCATTCACAGCTTGGCGGATTTGTTTTTTCATCTGCCTTTTCGTTATGAAGATCGCAGCCGCATCACCGCCATCGGTGCGCTTAGGCCGATGCAAACAGCGGTGATTCAGGGCGAAGTGCGCGCCAGCCAAGTACTGTACGGCAGGCGTATGAGCCTGTTGGTCAAGCTGCAAGACGGTACGGGCTTGGTGTCTTTGCGCTTTTATCACTTCAACAGCACGCAAAAAAATCAGTTCAAAACAGGCGCTTGGGTGCGCTGCTACGGCGAGGCGCGACCAGGTGCGAGTGGGCTGGAGCTGTACCATCCTGAATATCAGCTGGTGGAAGACATAGACGCGCCGCTGGAGCCGAACCTGACGCCCGTCTACCCCGCCACCGAAGGCGTGAGTACGCAGCGCTTGCGCCTGTTGCACGAGCAAGCCTTGGCGCTGTTGGCGCAGGATAAAGTGGATTTACAGGACTTGCTGCCTGCTATTTGGCTGGCGTTGTGGCAGTTGCCGAGCCTAAAAGAGGCACTGCTGTTTTTGCATAACCCGCCACGAAACACGCCTGTGGAATTGCTCAACAGCGGTACGCACCCTGCGCAGCGGCGGCTGATTTTAGAGGAGCTGCTGGCGCATCAGCTGTCTTTGCACAAAATCCGCGCGCAGGTGCAGTCGGATGTTGCGCCCACAGTCATCAGTCAGCACCAGCTGGCACAAGCCCTGCTGGCGCGCCTGCCTTTTACCCCCACAGGGGCGCAGCAGCGCGTGGTGGCGGAAATCGAAGCCGATATGCGCAAGCCTTACCCTATGCTGCGCTTGGTGCAGGGCGATGTCGGCTCGGGTAAGACGCTGGTGGCGGCTTTGGTGGCGGCCAATGCCATAGAAGCAGGCTGGCAAGTGGCGCTGATGGCACCGACGGAAATTCTCGCTGAGCAGCATTTTAGTAATCTCAGTGCGTGGTTTGCGCCCTTTGGCGTAGAACTCGGCTGGCTGGCGGGCAAGGTCAAAGGCAAGGCGCGCACCGTAAGCCTAGAGGCCATTGCTTCGGGGCAAGCGCGTTTGGTGGTGGGCACGCACGCGCTCTTTCAGGAAGAAGTGCAGTTTGCGCAGCTGGGGCTGATTATCATCGACGAACAGCATCGCTTTGGCGTGCATCAGCGTTTGGCTTTGCGCGAAAAAGGCGCACAGGGGCGGCTGGCTCCGCACCAGCTGGTGATGACGGCCACGCCCATTCCGCGCACTCTGGCCATGACCGCCTACGCCGACCTCGATATTTCCATCATCGACGAGCTGCCACCAGGGCGCAGCCCCATCACCACCGTGGCGCTGGCCGACGACCGCCGCCTAGAGGTTATCGCGCGGGTGGAGGCCATGTGCAGCCAAGGCGCGCAAGCCTATTGGGTTTGTACTTTGATTGAGGAAAGCGAGGCGCTGCAATGCCAGGCCGCTGAAAACACTGCTCAAGAGCTGCGCGAAGCCTTGCCGCATTTGCGCGTAGGCTTGGTGCATGGCCGCCTTAAAGCCAGCGAAAAAGCCGAAGTCATGGCTGCTTTCAAAGCGCATCAGCTGGATGTGCTGGTGGCCACTACGGTGATTGAGGTAGGGGTGGACGTGCCCAACGCCAGCTTGATGATTATCGAGAACCCCGAGCGCTTAGGGCTGGCGCAGCTGCACCAGCTGCGCGGGCGCGTCGGACGCGGCAGTGCGCAGAGTTTTTGTGTGCTGCTGTATAAAAAGCCGCTGTCTGCCATCAGCGCGCAGCGCATTGCGGTGATGCGCGAAAGCCAAGACGGCTTTTATATTGCCGAACAGGATTTGCAAATTCGCGGCCCAGGGGAGCTTTTAGGCACACGCCAAACTGGGCTGCAAATGCTGCGTGTTGCCGATTTGCAACGCGATGCCAGCTTAGTGCCACAGGTGCGTGAAATGGCGCAGCGCTTGTGGCTTGAGCATCCGCAGGCCATTGACCCTCTTATCGACCGCTGGCTTGGCGATGCCGAGCGTTTCGCCAAAGCCTAAACGCCGCCTAAGGCAATGCGTGATTTTTATACACTTCTGTTTAAAATAAGCGCAATTTTTTAGAGTGTTACCTCCATGCTCAACAACCCCGCCGCCTCCTACGCAGGCAAAGTAGCGCAAGTTTTGTATTTTAAGGATGAGATCGCCCGCGTGCAGCTGGTGTTGCCTTCTAACTGTGTGGTGGATCTCACCCGTTTGGCGCGTGAGCTTGGTCGCGAACTGCGCCCGCTGGATGCCGAGGAAATCAAACACCTCAAGCAGCGCTACGGCCTAAAGGATTTCCCCACGCCACCTCAGCCCAATCTGGTTGAAAATTGGCTGGATGAAGCCTTGGCCGAGCTACCCGAGGTGATTTATTGGAACGAATCAGGCTGGCAGCGCGCCAGCAGTGAGCGCCTAGCCGATATGGTGCGCTTGGCCAAGGTGGGACGCTTTAGCCAGCCTCTACCCAAGCTGGAGTTTGATGCGGGGCAGGATACCAAAGCCATCAACGGTGCTATCCATGCCTTTACCGCTTTGCGCATCAAGCAACGCTTGGCCGAAACCTTGGATTTACCGCCTCTGCCTGAAAGTGCCAACCGCATCATTGCGCTGCGCGCCGATATCAACGCAGGGCCAAAAGAGCTGGCACAGGCGGTGGAATTAGACCCAAGCCTGAGTGCGCAGGTGGTGAATTGGGCCAGCTCGCCCTTTTATGGCCAGCGTGGCAGCGTGCACTCGGTGGAGGATGCGATCGTGCGGGTGCTTGGTTTTGATATGGTGATCAACCTCGCGCTGGGCTTGGCCTTGGGGCGCAATTTCACTGTGCCCAAGGACGGCGCGCGCGGTTACACGCCATTTTGGCAGCAGTCGGTCATGACGGCGGCTTTGTGTAACGAGCTGGTGCGCATCATGCCTGTGCGTCTGCGCCCCAATGCGGGCTTGATGTATCTGTGTGGCTTGTTGCACAACTTTGGCTTTTTGATTTTAGGGCAGGTGTTTCCGCCGCAGTTTGAGCTGGTCAATCGTCATGTTGAGGCCAACCCCCATCTTGGGCGGATGTACATCGAACAGCATGTGCTGGGTATGACGCGCGAGCAGATTGCGGCGCTGCTACTGGAGCAGTGGCGGATGCCGCTGGAGGTGATTAGCGCCATTCGCCAGCAACAAAACCCCAAATACAC
>JAYRHO010000444.1:0-2393 GCA_041907245.1 Saccharospirillaceae bacterium | reverse complement strand
CGCGCAACAAGGATAAATCATAACCGCGTTTGGCTGCGGCTTGCTGTGAACGCGCATCGGGGGCTTTGCCAATATGCCAATTGGATGTGCCAGCGGAATCCACTTCCACTTGATCGGCAAGGCCTGCGGCTTGGATTTTTTTACGCAGCACCCCATCGGCCGTAGGCGAGCGGCAGATATTTCCCAAGCACACAAATAAAACTTTAATCATTCTTCGGCTTTAACTTTCTTTTGTGCTTTGTCTAATTTCTCTTCGGCATTCATACGGCGTGCTTCACCTTCGAGCATCACCGGGACGCCATCACGAATCGGGAAAGCCAAACCATCGAAAGTGCAAAGCAATTCGGCGGCGTCTTTGTCGTATTTAAGCGTGCCTTTGCACAAAGGACACACCAGCATGCTCAGTAATTGTTTATCCATGTTTCACCTCTTTATGAAGGATGTTAAAAGCGCGTCGATTTTAACCTCAGCCTGCGTCTGCATAACAGCACCCACTGGCAAATACCACCAATGCGCCTGCGCAAAATCTTGGCATTTCACCCAATCTTTTTCGGTCATAATCAGCTGTTGCTCGGCTTGAACCCAAGCCAAATCTTGCACGGTAAAAGTGTGATGATCAGCAAAAGCCTGAGGCGTTACTTTGGCACCTAAATCAGCCAAGGTTGTAAAAAAACGCTCTGGGTTGCCAATGCCAGCCACTGCGACCACCTCTTGTTGTGCAAGGCTTGCAAGGCTTTGTTCTTGCCCTGTTTTGGCATTGATTAAAACACTGGGTTGCACGTTAAAATCCTCGCCATTCACCAACACCAAATCCACAGAATTAAGGCGAGAAATCGGTTCGCGCAACGGGCCAATAGGTAGAAGCCAACCGTTTCCATAGCGCCTTTTGCCATCCACTACCGCAATTTCCGCTTCACGCACCATGGCATAGTGCTGCAAGCCATCGTCACTGAAAATAATATCAGGCTGAAAGGTTAAGGCTTTTTGTACGGCGCGCGCACGTTTCGGATCGACCACCACAGGGCAACGCAAGCGTTTAAATAATAAATAAGGCTCATCACCCACTTGCGCAACCAAGCTGTCATCTTGCACCAGTATCGGGTAGCTTGCGGCTTTACCACCGTAACCACGGCTAACAATGGCAGGCTTTAGCCCCAAGACACGCGCGCGCTCAACCAGATAAATAATTAACGGCGTTTTACCCGTACCGCCGACACTGATGTTGCCCACCACTACGACAGGTACGGCATTGGTTTTTTTTCTGCGGAATAAATAGAACTGTCTTTTAAAAAAAACGACGAGTGCCACCAACAACCACAACGGCAGCCAATAGGCATTTTTCCAAGCGCTGCGGTACCAGCTTTGCTCAAGGCCTTGTGCAAAAGACATTATTCGCCCTGAAATTGAATTTTATGCAGCTGCGCATACAAACCATTTTGCGCCAGAAGCTCGGCGTGCGTGCCCTCTTCCATAATGCGGCCTTGCTCAATAACCACAATGCGATCGGCGCGCTCAATGGTGCTTAAACGGTGCGCAATCACAAAGGTGGTGCGATTTTGCATAATCTCTTCCAACGCTGCCTGAATATGGCGTTCGGATTCGGTATCCAAAGCGGAAGTGGCTTCATCCAAAATTAAAACAGGGGCATTTTTTAAGATGGCGCGCGCAATGGCAATGCGCTGACGCTGACCACCTGACAGGGTCGTGCCGTTATCGCCAATGAGAGTGTTATAGCCATCGGGCAGGCGCTGAATAAATTCATCGGCGTGAGCCGAACGCGCCGCCGCAAACACCTCTGCGTCGCTTTTATTTTTTAATTCACCGTAAGCGATGTTGTCGCGCACGCTGCCATTAAAAAGCACCACTTGCTGGCTCACGGTGGCAATATGGCTGCGCAAATTGGCCAGGGTTAAGTCCTGCGTATTCACGCCATCAAGCAACACTTGCCCTTTGCTGACTTCGTAAAAACGTGGGATTAAATTGACTAAAGTGCTTTTACCACCGCCTGAGCGCCCAACTAAAGCCACCGACATACCAGGTTTTACTTTTAAAGAAATGCCATTGAGCGCGGGTCGTTCGGCTCCTGCGTAACGCAATTCCACCTCTTTAAATTCAATCTCGCCCTGTACGTTTGCCAAGGTTTTTTTACCCGTATCTGGCTCGGATTCTTTATCTAAAATTTCAAAGACTGAAGCTGCTGCGGTGACGCCTTTTTGAATCATGCCATTGACGTCGGTCACGCTGCGCAAAGGCTTAGCAATCAACGCCGCAGCGGTAATAAATTGCAAAAACTCGGCCGTGCTCATAGTGCCGCCTGCAACGCGCTGAAACATAATAAAAATCATCACGCCCAAGCCCATAGCCACAATCTGCTGCGTGACTGGGACGTTAAT
>JAYRHO010000443.1:0-3284 GCA_041907245.1 Saccharospirillaceae bacterium | reverse complement strand
TTTGCGCCAAGCTCTGCCCACTGAAGCCGAGCTGCAACAAGAGCGCGAAGCCTTTGCCCGCCCAGATCGCCACACCATCAGCGACGTTTTAGCCGTTCTGATCGAAGAAATTACCGCCGTCAAAGACGGCCTCGATCTGCTCGTGCGCGGCCAAGGTGATCGCCTCGCCGCCTTGCCTGAGCTTGCTACCAGCTTAAAACACATTGCCGATACCATGGGCATGCTCGGCTTAGGCATGCCGCGCACAGTGATTTTGGAGCAACTCAACCTCATTACTCAGATGCAAAGCTCGCAAGCACCTTCCGATGGCATCTTGCTGGATGTCGCAGGCGCACTGCTTTATATCGAAGCCACCCTAAGCGGCATGCAGCGTGAAGGCAACTTCAACGCCTACGTCAAAGAAACCGCCCTAAGCGACGCGCAAAAAGCCGTACTGCGCGAAGCGCGTAACGTCCTTGAAGAAGTCAAAGACGCCGTGATTGCCTATATCGCCAATCACTGGGCCACCAACGAATTACTGGAAACGCCCGCGATGCTGCACAGCATCGAAGGTTCCTTGGCCATGATTCCGCTGCCGCGCGTGGCAGGCATCTTGGCGCAATCGGCCAGCTTCGTGCAAAAAGTCATCGAGCAGCAAGAGCAAGTGCCTTGGCCGCTGTTGGACACCTTCGCGGATATCCTCTCCAGCGTAGAGTACTTCCTAGAGCGCTATAACGAAGACGCTCGCCATGCCGACAAAAACCTGCTGGAGCGTGCCGAACAAGCCCTTATCAAGCTCAAACACCCCGTTGCCCCTGTGGCAGAAGACGCCGAAGAAGTCCTAAGCTTTGACGGTGCAGAAAATATACCCAGCCTAAACATTAGCCAATTCAGCAATATCGACACCCGCGTGGTGGAAGAAGAAATTCTGCTGGACGACAACACGCCACTTAATGACGAAGAAGAAAGCCCCGCGCCAGTAATTGCCGCAGCGCCACCCGCTCCTGTTGCGCCCGCCCCCGTGATGCAAGTAGTCGAGGCCGATGATGACCTGATCGACGAAGAAATCATCGAGATTTTCCTTGAAGAAGCCGAAGAAGTACTGGAAACCATCCACGAGTTTTGGCCTGTATTCAAACAAGACAACAACGACAAAGAAGCACTCACTACGGTGCGCCGCTCTTTCCATACCCTAAAAGGCAGTGGCCGCATGGTCAAAGCCTTGGTGGTCGGTGAGCTGGCTTGGTCGATTGAAAACATGTTCAACCGAGTGCTGGACAACAGCATCAGCCTCTCGGGCAACCTCGTCGCCTTGGTGGATCATGTTATTGCGCAACTGCCCGCCTTGATCGACGACTTCCGCAACAAACGCGCCCCGAGTGTGGCCACTCAGCCGCTGATGGATTACGCCTTTGCCTTGGCGCAGGGTCAAAATGTTCCTGTCTTTTCGGCAGCGGCCATGCAAGCCGACGCAACTCCCCAAATCGACCCGACTCAGCCTGAGCCTACTGTCATAGCTGTGCAAGAAACTCCTGCTGCACCACAGCCAGCCGAACTCAGCCGCGCAAGCGAAGAGGAAGACGACGAAGACGACTCACTCTTTGATATTTTTGCCCAAGAAGCCCGCACGCACTTAGAAACCGTGGACGAGTTTGTCGAGTTGTCGGTGGTAGAGGACTACTTCAACCCCCTAAGCGACCAGCTTCAGCGCGCGCTGCACACCCTCAAAGGCAGCGCCTACATGGCGCAAGTCGATAATATTGCCCAAATTGCTGCGCCCTTAGAAAAATTCATCAAGGAACTGCGCGCCTATCAGGTCAGCAATAAACCAGAAATAGTCGCCATCCTCACCCGCGCCTCGCAAATTATCGCCGATGCGCTGGACAACCCCGAGCAGCTCACCATGCCCGCCTTGCCTGGCAGTGAAGCCTACCTGCACGAGCTGGAAGAGCTGGAAGATCTGCTGCTTGGCGACCTGCAACAAAACGGCGCGAATGGCTTAGGCCCCAACCCCCAAGCCATTGCTCATTTTATGGAGCATGGCATGGATGCCTTGCTCGATGCCGATACGCTTTTGCAACAATGGCACAACGCTAACGATCGCAGCGTGCTGCAACTGCTGCGCCACGACCTAAGCGAAGCCAGCACGGGCGCGGCGGCGGCAGAACTGCCCCATGTGCAACAGCTGGCCGATGCGCTCAACCACTTCTATGGCCGCTTAGAAGACAGCCACAGCGAAGCTGGCAACGACTTCTTTGCGCTGGTCGCCGAGGCGCACGAAGCCCTGCTCACCATGCTCGACTGCCTTGCCGCAGGCCAAGAAACCACCTCGCCCGCCGCCTTGATTGCGCGCTTAGAAGCGTGGCAATTCGCCCCTGCACCTCAAAGCAAAGTAACCGCAGAAGAAGTCACGGCAGAGGAAGCACTGCCTGAGCTTGAAATCGAACTGGAAGCGCCAGAGAACTACGCCGCGCTACCCGTCGGCGAAGACGCCGAACTTTTAGCCATTTTCCTTGAGGAAGCCCAGGAGATCAGCGAATCCGTTGAAGCTGCCATGCAACGCTGGCGCGCCAACCCCGACGACCTCCTGCAAGTGGCACAATTACAGCGTGAACTGCACACCCTCAAAGGTGGCGCGCGCATGGCCGAAATCAACAGCATCGCCGATCTGTGCCACGAGCTGGAAACGCTGTACGAACGCATCAACGATGGCCGTATCAGCATCGAGGCGGGGCTATTTACCCTGCTGCAACAAGCGCACGACGAGCTGAGCATTCAGCTTGAGCTGTTGCAACAAGGCAAGATGCCCCATGCGAGCAAGTGCTTACTGGCGATCCAAAGCTATTTATCTGGCCAGCCCATCAGCGCATCCCCTGCGCCTGCCGACACGCCTGCGCTGAGCTTGGTTGCACCTGCCGCGCCACCAAGCACGGTGCAAAGCAGCGCGCTGGATGAAGCCGATCGCGAAATTCTTGAAATCTTTATGGAAGAAGCCAGCGAGCTGCAAGAAGCGCTGGAACACGCTCTGCAAGATTGGGAGAAAGCCCCAAGCGAAAACACCCCCGCCGAAGAAGCGCAGCGCGTACTGCACACACTCAAAGGCGGCGCGCGTTTAGCAGGCTTAAGCCTCATCGGTGATATCGCGCACAATTTTGAAAGCGACATCGTTCGCGCCGTGCAAAGCCCACAAGCGCCCGATGCGGCGTTCTTCCAGCACGCTTACACACAGCAAGACTTGCTACACCATGAACTTGAAAAAGTGCAAAAAGCCTTAAGCGGCGATCAATTCATTGCTCTAAGCGAAC
>JAYRHO010000442.1:0-6492 GCA_041907245.1 Saccharospirillaceae bacterium | reverse complement strand
CAACACATAAAAAGCCGTCAGCGCAGCGGCTTCCGATACAGCAAAATAGCCAGAATAAATGCCACCTAAAATCACCACAGGCAAAGGCAGCTCCCACGCACTGTCTTTAAGTGCCGCCCATGCTTCTTTTTTATTAAAGGGGTGAGTTTCACGCACCATGCCGCGCGATTGCCACGCGCTGTATAAAGACAGTGCCACCAGCATCAACAGCCCAGGCAAAATCCCTGCAACAAAGAGGCTGTCGATGCTTACTGGGGTTTCCAGCGCCATTTGCTGCGCCACCACGCCGTACAAAATCAACGGCAAAGAAGGGGCAAACAACAAGCCCAAGCTGCCTGAGGTCGTGACCAGGCCTAGATTAAACTTTTCTGGATAACCCGCCTTTTGCAGCGCAGGTACTAAAAGCGCCCCCAAGGCTACTATGGTCACGCCCGACGCGCCCGTAAAGGCCGTAAAAAGCGCACAAGCGGTAAGCGCAACTATGGCCAAGCCACCAGGCATCCAACCCAAGAAAGCATCGGTAATGCGCACCAAACGCTGCGGCGCTTTGCTTTCACCCAGCAAATAGCCTGCAAAGGTAAAAAGCGGAATGGCCACCAGCACAGGCATTTCCGCAATCTGATAGATATTGATGGCCATGGTTTGCAGATCGACGTCCGTTTGCCAAAAGCCCCACATGGCGCTGGCGGCAATGATGGCAAACAGCGGCGCCCCCGCTAAAGCCAACAGCAGCAAGACAACAGGAACAAGAATACTCATGCGCCCACCTTCTGCGAGTGCGGCCACAAGGCTTGCACCGCCTGCACCGTAAAGCGCACACCCATCAAGCCAAAGGTAATAGGGATAATCAGCTGTAACAGCCATGCAGGGACATCGGCGAAGGCTTTATCGCCAAACTCGTAAGCGGTTTGCACAAAGTTTTTGCTGTAATAAGCCAACACCAAGCAAATAAAAGCAGCAAAGGCCGCCGCCACAAAGTGCATGATCGTGCGTACAGGCACAGGCGCAAAACGGCTGAGCACATCGATGGCAATGTGTTCACGGCTGCGCGTAGCCACCAAAGCACCCAGCAAGCCAATCCACAACACCAAAACGCGCAGCACGGGGGCAATCCAAGTCATGCCACTGCCCAGCGCCAAGCGCGCTAGGATATCCACACCCGCCAGTACGATCATCGCCAGCAGCAGCGCCACCAGCAGACCGTCTTCCACCCGGTACAGCCATTTCAACAGATTGCGCATTATTGGCCCTTACGCAGCTCGGCTAGGCGAGCTTGCAGCTTGCTGTAGACATCCACGGGGTAGATATTTTTCTCGCGCAAAGTTTGCATGCTTTTCGCTGCCATCTCCCGCCAAGCGGCTTTGTCGGCCTCGTTGAGCTGCACAAATTGCATGCCATTGGCGATCAGGGCTTCGCGCGCGCCCTTTTCGTCTTTGGCGTTTTGCTCATCCATGTCTTTGAAGGCTTTGCGCATGGCTTCGCGCACTACGGCTTGGTCGGCGGGCGCAATGCTCGCCATGGCACGCGAGTCCACCACCAACATGCCAAAGAGGAAAATCAGCGGGTAATCGGTGGCGTAGCTCATTTTCGTGTGCCATTGCAAGGCAATGACCGACGACAGGTTCGCACCTACGGTGTCGATTAAGCCCGTTTGCAAGCTGGTGTAAACGTCGGAAATGGGCAGCGAAATCGGTTCGACTTTACCGTTTTCAAAGGTGGTTTGGCTGATGATATCGCCCTCAGGAACCCAGACTTTTTTGGTGCGCACATCCACCGAGCTGCGCAGTGGGCTATTGGACATCAAATAGGCAAAACCGCCCTCGGACAAGCCCAGCAAGGTATAGCCTTTTTCTTCTAAAGCCTTGGCAATATAGGGATCAAATTCCCCACGCACCGCGCGGATTTCATCAAGATTGCGAAAGGTAAAAGGCAGGCTGTACAGCTGCGTCATATTGGTGATGGAAGACAGCGCCCCCACAGATACCGCTCCGCCTTGCAATTGGCGAATTTGAATCTTACGCAACACGCTTTTGTCGCTGCCTTGCACACCACCTGGGAAATAACGCACCTTCACGCGGCCTTGCGTTTGGCTGTCGATCTCATCGGCGGCTTTGCGCATCAGCTTCATCCAGCCCGTGCCGTCTGGAGCAATAGTGGCAATTTTTAAGGTGGTGGGCGCGGCCTGCGCCAAAGGGCTTAATAACGCGGCCAAACACAGGGCTAAAAGGTATCGAAACATAGCTTACTCACTCAAAATAATCGGCAGATTGATCTAGTAATTGCTGCGCTTGGCGCTGCGCCAAACGGTTAATCAGGGTTAAACCTTCGTACTGGGGCGAAGCCGCCAGCGCTTCTTTTAACAGCTTATCGTGCAGCTCTTGCTCAAACAGCAAGCGTGCGTATTGCTTGGCAAAGAGCACATAGGCCATCAGGTTATGACCTTGGCTTAGCTCAATGGCACGCTCGAAATAGGCGCGCCCAAGCTCAGGCTTGCCGCCCAGAGACGGTGGCAACTGGGTTTCCAGCACCCCCAGATACACTTGCACCATGGCGTTGTCGTAGCTGGGATCTTGGCTTGCCACCCACTCCATCAGAATCTTGACCTTGCCAAGCTGAGCAATGGCGCTCCAGTTGTCGCTGTTTGCCTGTATCCAGCCCGCCCAAGCAGCGGCCATAGCATAAAACACAGGCACGTCATCTTCGTCGAAGTTTTGCGTTAAACCATCGAGCAACTTATCTTGCGGGCCATCGATTAAAGTGCAGGCGTCGCTGTCGTAGCTGCACAGCGCACGGCGCGCGTAGCCCATGGCTTTATTGGCCATGTTTTTGGCCTGCTCAGGGTTTTGCGCAAAAGTGCCCGCATAAGCCCCATACAAGCGCGCCCCTGCCAACAGGGCATCTTCGTCATTGGGGTAAGTTAAAATCAGCGCATCCAGCAACAACAAATAAGCAGGCGCACCCGACTCCACTATGGCAGGGTCGTCTTGGTTCATCATCGCGCGTGAGAGGTTATTGGGCAGATTACCAATGGCGCAACCTGAAAGAGCCAGTGCGCATAGGCTACAAAGTAAGAGTCTTAGCATCATCAATCTAAGCCACAAAAAAATGAGCGCGAACTATACACTGTTGCCCTTTGGCTGGCATTAGCTTGGCTGACTTTCCGCACCGGTCAGCCAAGATAAAACCCCAGAAGCTAAAGCGGTGCAGCAAAGGTTCGCCACCCAGCAGTTTTTCTATATAATTATGCAGCTATATAGCCACCACTCAGGAGCCACCGATGAAATACCTCTTGCTTGCCGCCGTTTTCAGCCTCCCCGTACAGGCTCATCAGCTTGATCAAAGCGCGCTCGCCCAAGAAGCCAAGGCGCACTTGCAGCCTTTTGCCGCCGAGCTGTTAAACACCCTAAAAACAGGGCTGGAAAAAGGCCCAGTCAACGCCCTAAGCGCCTGCAATCTGCAAGCCCCCTCCATCGCTCAAAAAGCCAGCAGCGACGGCTGGCAAGTTGGCCGCACCTCTTTGCGCACCCGCAATATCGACAATCGCCCCGACGACTGGGAGCTGGAAACCCTGCTGCAATTTGAACAACGCAAAAAAGCAGGCGAAGACCCCGCCACCCTCACCGCCAGTGCCATAGTGCAAGGCGAATACCGTTTTATGAAAGCCATTCCCACCGCCGAAATGTGCATCGCCTGCCACGGCAGCGCCATCAGCACTGAAGTGCAAACCAAGCTCACCGAGCTGTACCCAGACGATCAAGCCACAGGCTTTAAAGTTGGGGATTTACGCGGTGCTTTCACCCTACGCAAAGTTTTGGAGTAACAGCTATGTCCGAGCACAAAGCCCATATTCGCTGGCACAAAGACGGTGAGTTTTCGCACGAAGGATTTAACCGTAAGCATCAAATCGCTTTTGCAAACAACGAAGGCGTCACCGCAGGCGGCGCCAACAACGATTTTGGTACCGACCCAGAGCAACTTTTGGCTGGCGCATTGGCGAGCTGCCACATGCAAACTTTTTTGGCCGTGGCCGCCAAAAAACGCTTAGTGGTAGAAAGCTATGAGGATATCGCCACAGCCACAGTACAAGCGCGCGAAGACGGCAAAATGTGGGTGGCTAAAATTGAGCTGACACCCAAAGCCATCTTTGCTGGGGATAAAATCCCCGATGAAGAAACCGTGCGCGCCATGCACGAAAAAGCCCACGCGCACTGTTTTGTGGCCAACTCATTAAGCGGGGAAGCCCGAGTCACACCGCGTTTTTAAAGCAGCTGTAACGCCAGACGTACAAAATCTTGCGAGCTTAAAATGCCGAGCAGCTTTTGCTCGGCATCGACCACCAAAATGCAGCCGCTGCGCTTTTGTAACAGCGCGCGCCCTGCTTCTTTTAAATCCATATCAGCGGGAACCATCGCCATATCTTGGCGCATCACGGCCGCAATTTGTGTTTGTGCCAAATAAATCTTGAGCAAATGAGCACCAAATTTATCGGTAATGCGGAAGGCTTCAGCCAGCACCTCTTTTTGCGTTAACAGCCCAACCAGCTTGCCTGCATCATCCACCACAGGGACGTGGCGAATTTGCTTGCTGCCCATTAATTGCTCCGCATCCTGTAAGTTGTCCTGGGCTTTTAGCGTACAAACTTGTTGAATCATTAAATCACTGACTTTTTTCATAAACTTTCTCATCGACACCTGAAAATACCGTGCTTAAATTAAAGCAGCAAAAAGCAGAAGTGCTACACGCAATGTCAATTTCATGGAGGGCGGACTATGTCTATCAAACAAATCTACAACTACTTTGAGCTGTTGGTTGCCGAAGAAATCCAATACCGCGTTAAAGAGGAATACCCCAACGCCACCGCCGATTTTCTAACCGACGTTGCCTGCGTGGCGCTCAATCGCCTGCCCGCACGTTACATTCGCCACAAAGTGGATATGGCTTTTTACATGACCCAAGACGAGCTCGCCCACAGCAATAAAATCGTCTCGGACGCCGTAAGCGACGCCTTTGATTTTGTCGCTAAGCACCACCGCAGTGCCGAAGAAGCCGAAAGCGAGTTCTAAGCACTACAAAATAGGCCAAGGCCTTGCAATCCCTTTGCATTTCCTGAACTCTTGCACCCTCGAAATAAGGGGAAACAATGAACATTTTATTAGTGGATGATGATCAAGAACTCTGCGCTCTGCTCAAGCGTTATTTAGAGCGCGAGCTGTTTCAGGTGGCGGTCGTACACGATGCCGAGGCAGGCTTAAAAGAAGCGTTAAGCGGTAAATACCAAGCCGTTATTTTAGACATCATGCTGCCAGGCGGTAACGGCTTAGACATACTGCGCACCTTGCGTTCTCGCAGCCATGCTCCCGTGCTGATGCTCACCGCCAAGGGCGACGAAATGGATCGCATCGACGGGCTGGAAATTGGCGCGGACGACTATCTCGCCAAACCCTGCAATCCGCGCGAACTCTCCGCACGTTTACGCTCCATTTTGCGCCGAGGTCGCCCCACCGAGGTTGCCAGCGAACAAATACAAATTGATGACCTCACCATCGACTTCGGCCAACACCAAGTATTCCGTGATGGCGTATCGCTCGATTTAACCCTGACGGAATTTAATATTTTAAGCACCTTGGCGCGCGAGCCTGGCAAAATAATCGAAAAAAATAACCTCGCCGAGCAATCCTTACAGCGCTCTCTCACCCTTTTTGACCGCAGCCTCGATATGCATCTAAGCAACCTACGTAAAAAACTGGGCGCAAACAGCAAAGGCGAACCAAGGATCCGCACCGTGCGCGGCCTAGGCTATATGTACGCGACCGAGGACACGCCCTAACCCATGCGCGGAATCTTTATTCGCCTGTATTTGGCTTTTATGGCCACCAGCTTGGTGGCTGTTTTAGTGGCCTTGTTGCTATCGGCCTATTATCGCCAATGGTCAAACGACTCCGAAAACCTTATTGCGCCCACGGGCGGCTACATTTCTGCGGCCGAGCTGATGTTGCAGCGCGGTGGCGAGCCGTTACTCCTAGAATGGCTACTGACCTTTTCGCGCTACCCCAGCGTCAACGCCTATGTCTTTGACAATCAAGGCCTAAGCCTTACCCCCACCCCACCTCAAGCGGTTGTCGATTACGCATTGGCCGCCGACTCCTATCAGGCCCGCATCAATTCCTTAGGTAAGTCCGAAATTTTGGTTAAAGCCCCCATTGTTTCCACTGACGGCCGTATTTATTTGTTGGTGGTGGAATTTGTGCATCCTTTGGCGGTGTTCAATTTGCCTGCGTATTTAGGCTTAGGTTTAATTGCCTCTATTTTGCTTTTTACGCTGTTAAGTTTTTTATTATCACGCTATCTCACCCGCCCCTTATTTTCACTGCGACGCAGCGTGAAAGCCTTTGCTGAAGGGCAGCGCCCTGTGCGTATTTCGGCCAAAGTGCTGGCGCGCGGTGACGAAGTGGGTGAACTTGGGCGCGAATTTGCACAAATGGCCGAGCGTTT
>JAYRHO010000441.1:0-1578 GCA_041907245.1 Saccharospirillaceae bacterium | reverse complement strand
GGCCATTTTCGGCGCGTAGTCTTTTAAAATGGCGGCGCAATCGGCATCGGCGTCGCGGGTGTGGATAACCACGGGCAGGTTTTGGGCGATGGCGATTTCCAGTTGCGCGCAAAAGGCTTGGCGCTGCACCTCGCGCGGGCTGTGTTCGTAGAAATAATCGAGGCCAATTTCACCAATAGCCACCACTTTATCGTCCTTGGCATGGGCGTGCATAAATTGGGCGCAGGCATCATCGAAATGCTGAGCTTCGTGCGGGTGCACGCCAAGCGTGGCCCAGACATCGGCGTGCTCATGGGCGAGTTCTAACACCTTGGGCATGTTGCTGGGGTCTACGCTGATGGTCATAAAGCGCTCGACGCCTACCGCGCGTGCTAAGGCCAGAATCTCTTGGGCGCTGCCTTCTTTTAAATAATCCAGATGAAAGTGGGTTTCGATGATGGGCTGGTGATAAAGGGGGGTATCGCGTTTGGCCATGATGGAACTCAAAAAAGGGCAAAGCGCGCAATTATACGCGCTTATGTGGGGCTAGCCATGGCCTTTGGTTTTGGTGCTGGAACGGGTGGTCTTTTCCAAAAACTGGTACAGCATGCCTGCAATGTCTTTGCCTGTGGCTTTTTCAATACCTTCAAGGCCGGGAGAGGAGTTCACCTCCATCACCAAGGGGCCTTGGTTGGAGCGCAAAATATCTACCCCGCACATGTTTAAGCCCACCGCTTTGGCGGCGGCGATCGCGGTTTGGCGCTCGGCCGTGGTTAGGCGCACGATTTCTGCGGTGCCGCCACGGTGCAAATTGGAGCGAAATTCGCCCTCTTTGGCTTGGCGTTTCATGGCCGCTATCACTTTGCCACCTAAAACCAAGCAGCGAATGTCCGCACCGCCTGCTTCTTTGATGTATTCCTGCACCAAAATATTGGCGTTTAAGCCCATAAAGGCCTCGATGATGCTTTCGGCGGTTTTGCTGGTTTCAGCCAGTACCACACCAATGCCCTGCGTACCTTCGAGCAGCTTGATGACCAAGGGTGCGCCGCCGACGTTTTTGATTAAGTCTTTGATGTTGTCGGCGCGGTGAGCAAAGCCCGTACGCGGCAGGCCGATGCCTTCGCGTGAGAGCAGCTGCAAGGAACGTAATTTATCGCGCGAGCGGCTGATGGCAACCGACTCATTTAGGGAATAAGTGCCCATCATTTCAAACTGGCGCACCACGGCCGTGCCGTAGAAGGTGACCGAGGCACCAATGCGCGGAATGATGGCGTCGTATTTGGGCAGTGCTTCGCCCTTGTAGCGCACCGTGGGGTGGCTGGAGGTGATGTCCATGTAACAGTGTAGGGTGTCGATGACATCGACCTGATGTCCGCGCGCTATGCCTGCTTCTTGCAGACGGCGGGTGGAGTAGAGTTCGGCGTTGCGGGACAAAATGGCAATACGCATGGCAGTACCAAAATAGGGTGTAAAAAAATGGCGCACAGTCTGCACCTTGCGCCTTAAAAAGTCATTATAGCTTAGATGGGTATGGCCTTAACTTTGGGCTACAATGGCCGCCTATTTTTTAGGGACTGAGTTATGGTTGCGAATTTTGTG
>JAYRHO010000440.1:0-2008 GCA_041907245.1 Saccharospirillaceae bacterium | reverse complement strand
TCGTGATCAGGCGGCATAAACGCAAAACTTGGGTCGATTTGCTCATTAACGACCGTTAAATTCAGCCCCATTTTGGCCAGCGCTTGCCACACAGGTAGAGCGGTGCCGCCCATGGGATCGGCACCGAGTTTCATACCCGATTTCATAATGGCGTCTAAATCCACCACTTGCTGTAACTGCGCTATATAGTGGGCAACGTAGTCGTATTCTTGTGCTTTTTTCTTGGCGCTCACCAAAGGCAATAACCTGATGCTCATGCAATCGTTTTGCAGATGACGATTGGCGCGCTTTTCAATCCAGCTGGTCACCTGTGTATCGGCAGGGCCGCCGTCTGGGGTGTTGTATTTAATGCCGCCGTCTTCGGGTGGATTGTGCGAAGGCGTAATAATTAAACCGTCGCTCTGAAGCGCTTTATTGTGTTCATTAAAAGCCAAAATAGCGCGACTGACCAAGGGCGTCGCCGTCACTTCTTCGCGCGCCGCAATGCGCACATCCACACCATTGGCCGTCAACACACGCAATGCAATTTCCCAAGCAGGCGTCGAAAGTGCATGGGTATCCTTGCCTAAAAACAGCGGCCCCATAATGCCTTCTTGCGTACGGTAATCGGCTACCGCTTGTGCAATAGCCATAATATGCCGCTCGTTAAAGGTGCCTTTTAAGCTGCTACCGCGATGCCCCGAAGTGCCAAACACCACCGCCTGCGCAGGGTTATTGCTATCGGGTTGAATTTGATAAAACGCATCGAGCAAGGGCTGTAAAGAAGACATGGCCTAAATCCGTGAAAAGAAATGCGCGCATTATAGGCCGAGCGTGCTTTGAAAAAAACAGCAAGAAATAAAGGGTTAAGCTTTAGAAAAATACGCCACAACGGCATCAAAGCCCAAGAGCAACTGCCCATCCACTTCCAACAGCGGGCGTCTAATCATGCTGGGATGAGCTAGCAGAGTTTGCTGCGCCACAGCAGGCGTTAAATTATTTTTTAACTCCTCAGGCAAGGCTCGCCAAGTCGTGCCTTTTTTATTTAATAACGCCTCAACACCCAATGCCGCCACAAAGTGCGCCAAAAGCTCAGGGCTAAGCCCTGCTTTTTTATAGTCGTGAAACTGATAAGCCACAGGCTGCTGGTCTAAAAACACCTGAGTCTTTTTCATGGTGTCGCAATTTTTAATGCCGTAAAGCGTTACCGTCATCGCTTAACCACCAACCAAAGAGCGTACCGAGAAAGCGACCATCACGCCCAAATAATTACCAAAAATATAACCGATAATAGCGGCTGCAAATCCTGGCACGAGGACAAAACGATTTTTCAGCGCTCCAGAAATAACAGGAATAAAAGGCACAGACATAATGGCCGCTGACGAGCTGATTAAAAAAGTATCCACATCAATTTTAAAAATACGGCATAAAATCGCTTGCAGCAGCATGGAGCCAATCATAATGGTGGCGATATAACCAAAGAGCGCCCATTTAATTTCATGGAAAATACTGGTATCCACCATGGTGCCTGAGGCGAAACAGAAAATTAAAATCAAATACATGCCCAGAGGATAACTGTTGGGCAAGGCACGAATAAAAGGAATAAAAGACGCCAGTACACCCAAGGTGGTGATGGCAATAATAATAACCGCTTGCGCCATCGCTCCCGCAAAGAGCTTAGAAATACCGACAGAAAGCCCAACAATGGCCACCGACAAAAGCAGAGCCAGCAGAGTTTTTGGCAACAACCGTAGTTTGGCTAGCACACGATACGCATTCGCCGAATCGTCAGAGAGGTGATCAAAACCTTGGTGCTCATTGATTTCTTTCGGCTCTTTAAAAGCGGGCAAAAACTTACTGAAAATCGGCTTGCCAATGGTAATAACAAAAAGCACATAGAGTGCAGAAAGCAAAATGTCGTAAGTAAGCATATCGGTAAATACGCCCTGATCGGCGTCAATAGCCACTTTAATCGCCGCCATATTGGGGCCACCGCCTGTGTAAGCCCCCACCGACATCCCGGCTATTT
>JAYRHO010000439.1:0-1919 GCA_041907245.1 Saccharospirillaceae bacterium | reverse complement strand
TCTTCTTGGCTTAAATTCAGGCGGTACTCCCAAATATCGCGCGCCTCCATGTGCGAATACTCATTGGTTTTCGCAAAATACGGCAGCACCGACACCACACCGGGATAGCCTCCAGTCAACCCTTTATAACTAAAGACCAGCTCGTTATCTTCTGGGTCGGCATTGGCAGCAAAATTGACGCTGTAGGCTAAAAGTTTGTTGCTGTTTTCATCGGCTCGATCCAAGCGAATAAAAGTGTGGCCGTACATCGACGACGGCGAATTAATGTGCGAAGACGGAAAGACCACGGTAATCCAACGCGCCGCTAAGGTTTGCTGCAACTGCGTCAATTCACTGCCCGGCTGATCGACAAAAGACAACTGCGGAAATTGCGTTTTTAGCCAAACATAACGCGCAGGAAAACGGCACTGCGCCGAGGCATTATCCGCTTGCTCGGTTGCTAAAAAAGCCTGTAAATCGGCGTACAATTCCGCCTGCAAAGAGGTTTTTCCCTCTGGGCTTAAAAAGAATTTCGGGCTGTCGTTTTGGCTTTGATAACGCAAGGTAAAAGGATGAGTGTGGTAATGCAGCAAATGCTGCCACGGTTTTAGCTGCGCCACCTGCTCGATTTGTTGCTCAGTAGGAAAATCGCTGGCAAAAACCTCAAGAGATAACGATATAAAAACACAAAAAATAGCCAAAAAACGCAAGCTCATTCCTATCCTTAATTTCATAAAAAACGAAATAAAAAAGCGCACCAAAGTGCGCTCTTTTTTGGTGCTACTTAGGATTAACCCAAGTATTTTTGCAATGCAGCTTCTTTCGCCATCGCAGCGGTCATCGCTTTATAGGTATCAGCAGAAGTACCTTGAGCGCTGAACAGCTCATCGAAATGCGCTTGCATAGTTTGATTGAAAGCAGCGCTGTCTTGCACTTGCACGCCAATCACCTGTGCCAAAGCAGCCAAAGTTTCGCCTTGACCCATTGCTGTATCAGCAGCCAATTGGTCCATATTTTGGTCGATGAAAGCTTGTGCCAATTTCAATGGGCCATTAGCAGCTTCACAGCCCAAAGTGCCAGAGGTCATACCAAAAGTTTGGTTGCCTGAAGTACCGTTGGTAGTAGCTGCCAACACATGTTGCCACCATTGATTTGCATCAGGGAAAACATAGGTTGAACCCAGACCGCAGCCAGCAGGGCCAGCCAAAGTTACAGAAGAAGCGGAAACGAGAATGGCACCAGCAATAAGTTTTTTCATAGGAACTTTCCTTAAATTACCTAATTAGAGGGATCTAAGCCGTCAGGCTAAGAGCGTGGATACATTAGACAGCTTTCCTAATGCTGTCTAGCCGTCTTGAACTTTTTTTACCATAAAGCTCACCCCTTTGGCTGCAACTGGTATCAACGCCACATTCATGGCACTCTTAGCGCCTAGATTTTGAGAGCCTTATGTTTAATCCCGATTCCACCTTCACCGTCAGCCAGCTCAACGCCCGCGCCCGCCAACTGCTGGAAATCAGCTTTGCCAATGTGCGTGTCGAGGGCGAAATCTCCAACCTCGCCCGCCCCTCCTCGGGTCACTGGTACTTCACCTTAAAAGACAGCCAAGCCCAAGTGCGCTGCGCCATGTTTCGCTCGCGCACCGCTTTGCTGAAGTTTCAGCCCAAAGAAGGCGATTTGGTCGAAGTGCGCGCCAAAGTCAGCCTTTACGAAGGCCGTGGTGATTATCAGCTGATTGTCGATGCCATGCGCCCAGCCGGTGAAGGCGCGCTGCTTTTGGCTTTTGCTCAGCTCAAGGATCGCCTGCAAAGCGAAGGCCTATTTAATAGCGAATACAAAAAGCCCCTGCCGCCCAGCATTCGCCGCGTGGGGGTGGTGACTTCGGCCACAGGTGCGGCGCTGCACGATATTTTAACGGTGTTAAAACGCCGCGACCCCAG
>JAYRHO010000438.1:0-2039 GCA_041907245.1 Saccharospirillaceae bacterium | reverse complement strand
TTAGCAAGCGAAAGCGCGCGCACTACCACCGCCCTAACTCGACTGCAAGACGCAGGAAGCAATCTCCACGATAATGCCGTTCAAACTGCGGCATTATCCAGTAATGAAGCCGCCTTACTGGAACAACAAAGCACCGAAACATCCCGCGCCGCCGCTGCGGTAAAAGACCTAGCCGTGACTATCAGCGAAGTCAGTATTAACATCAATAACACCGCTGTTGCCGCCAACGAAGCAACCAGTTTGGCTAAAGACGGCAAAGCACGCGCCAATCAAAGCCTAGATGCCATTCAGAAAATGGCTGATGCGGTGAATGAAATCGGCCAAGCCGTTCAAGAGCTGGCTCATTCCACCGAAGCCATCAGCTCTATGGCCGCGACGATTTCAGGCATTGCCGAACAAACCAATCTCTTAGCCTTAAACGCTGCTATCGAAGCCGCACGCGCGGGAGAGCAAGGTCGTGGCTTTGCCGTCGTCGCCGATGAAGTTCGCTCTTTGGCCGCGCGCACGCGAGAATCCACCGATCAGATTCAAGGAATTGTGCAAAACCTGAACTCTGGCGCACAACGAGCCGTGCAAACAGCAAACCAAGGCACGGCCATTGCCCAAAGCTGCGTAAATTCCGTAGCCGATGTGAATCAGGCTCTCGATGGTATTGCGGACTCCGTCCAAAAAATTGATTTGATGAGCACACAAATGGCGGCGGCAGCGGAAGAACAAAGTCAAACGACCGAAGCAATGAGCCAACAAATTGATCGCATTGCTCAACTTTCTGCCAGCACCGCCAACGAAGCACAACTGGGAATGGAATTGACGAAGAAACTCGAGCTTTTCTCTGAGGAGCTGCACAGCTTGGCGGAGCGCTTTAATCGTTAAATCGTTGTTCCACGTGAAACAAAAAGGGCAGCCTAAGCTGCCCTTTTTTATTTAGAAGTCGAGGTTGGCGACGTTTAAGGCGTTGGCCTCGATAAAGGCGCGGCGGGGTTCGACTTCATCGCCCATCAGCGTGGTGAACATCTTGTCTGCGCCAATGGCATCTTCGATGGTAACGCGCAGCATACGACGATTGACGGGGTCCATGGTCGTTTCCCACAACTGTTCGGGGTTCATTTCACCCAAACCCTTATAGCGTTGGATGGCAAAGCCTTTGCGCGCTTCGCCCAGCAGCCATTGAATGGCTTCCCAGAAATCCCCTACTGGGTAATTTCTTTCACCGCGCAGTATGTAGGCGTCGCTGTCTAAAGTGCTAGAGAGCTTTTCACTCATACTGGCTAGCTTGTTGTAGCCTGCACCGCTGAAGAAGTCATAGCCCAGCTTGTATTGGCGTGACAGCCCGTGCGTAACCACTTGGATGCTAAGGGCGAAACCATTGCGTTCGCTTTCTTCCACTAAGCCCAGCTCAAAATGGCTACCACTGCGGCCTGCATCGGGCAGCTTGGCTTTCAGCAGCTCAACAAAGCCCTGCACTTTTTCTTTAATGCCAAGGTCGCTAACCGCTAAACGAGGCAGAGTTAAGAGTGCATGCAGCACTTCGCGCGGAGCAAAATGGCTAACGGTTAAGCGGCTAACTGTGTCTTGTGCGGCGCGATAGTCGGCGACCAGCTGCGCAAAAGACTCATCGCTGATGGCAGGTGCATTGGCTGAGGGGTACAGAGCCGCTTTGTCCAAAGCGATGTGCGTGAGGTAGTTTTCCATCGCTTCTTCGTCTTTGATGTACTGCTCTTGCTTGCCGCGTTTGATTTTATACAAAGGAGGCTGCGCGATATAAACGTAGCCACGCTCGATAATTTCAGGCATTTGACGGAAGAAGAAGGTCAACAGCAGCGTACGAATATGCGCACCGTCGACGTCGGCGTCGGTCATAATGATGATGTGGTGGTAACGCAGCTTTTCAATATTGAACTCTTCACGGCCAATGCCGCAGCCCAAAGCGGTAATCAGCGTACCGACTTCCTGCGAAGACAGCATTTTATCGAAGCGCGCTTTTTCGACGTTCAAAATTTTACCTTTCAAGGGCAAAATGGCTTGCGTGCGGCGATCTC
>JAYRHO010000437.1:0-10484 GCA_041907245.1 Saccharospirillaceae bacterium | reverse complement strand
TTTGCGCAATTGGCTTAATTCATCAAAGAGAATTTGATTTTCTTCACTGTAGGTTTTTTTGATATCCAACACTTGGGCTTCGTGAAGGCTCTCTTGGGCGCGAAGCTGCGCTTTGCAGCGTTGTTCTTCGGAGCGGTCTAGCATGCAAATTAAAATTTCACTGGGGCGATTTTCTTGGTAGCGAATGGCCTGAAAACTGATATTGAGTGTGCGCTCGGTATTGGGATTTTGAATTTGAAAAATGTCGTTGATGCGAGAGACATCCCCCATAAGCAATAACTCAATGCGTTCACGTTGGCGTTTGGCGTTTTCGCCAATAATTAAACGCATAAAAAACGCGAGAGGATCGCGTAAGTTTTCAATATCGACTTCGGTGCTGCCCAGCTGGCTGGCGAAATGGCTGTTGCAATAAAAGCGTTTTTGCAAAACGTCATAATGGCAAAACCCCAGTGCGGCGTTATCGACGGCTAGGTTTAATTCTTTTTGCATTTGCTCGCTTTTGGCGGCAATGAGTTGGTTGGCTTCCATGTCGAATTTTAGTGTTTGGCGCATGTGATTGATGGCGTTGGCTACTTGGCTAAGCTCATCGGGCTGGGCGTATTCGTTATCAATAACCAGCTCTTGATCAAGCCGATCAAGATTAAAATTCATGGCCCAGTTCGTTAAAATATTGAGCCGTTTGGTGATGATTTGATGCAAGGTTAAAAATAATAAAATCGAAATAATAAAAATAAGAATAAATTGGCTAGCCAAAATGGCGATGGCTTGCAAATACAGCTCTTGGTAAAGCGGCTGATAGCTTTGGTTCATGCGCAGATTGCCAAGAAAATGATTTTCTTCGCCATCGTATTTGATTGGGATAACCATTTTCTTGTCGGCTTCTTGGTACATATCGCCCATGCTGAGCAGAATTTTGCCGTTGCTGTCGATTTGAAGGTAGGTGATACCTGGGAAGTTCATTATGCCTTTTAGCTGGCTTTCGATTTGTAGAACGTCGAAATTCCACATGCTGTAACTGAGGCTTTTTTGGTAGCCGTTTTGAATTTGGGTGACGACTTCTTCGTATTGGTGTACGCCTTGGCGATAATTGAAATAAATAATAATGCTGGCGGAAGCCAGCGCAATTAAGGTGCTGATGCTGACAATAGCCAGCAACAGCCGACGCCCAAGCGGCGAATAAAAACGCGAAAAAACGGCCTTATTCAAGGTGCACCACAGACTGTGAGGTAAACGCCTTGAGTGTAGACCAAGACTTTTAGGCTGCCAAAGCCTGCAAGTTTGGCGGCGCTAGAAGATTTTTTTCAAAACGGAGTCGGGCAGCAGCGGCAGCACATAACGCAGCAGCGCCCAAGGCCAAGCAGGGACAGTGGTATTTTTGCATTTGCGGGCAATGGCCTTGACCATGGCGCGGGCGGCTTTGTCGGCAGGAATGACAAAAGGATATTTCTCCATATTCGGGCTTAGGTCGGTGTTGATAAAACCTGGGTGAATGCAGCTGACCTGAATGTTTTTACCACTGAGCTCGGTGCGTACCGCCTGCAAATAGTTGCTCAGTGCCGCTTTGCTGGCGGAATAGGCCGCGCTGCCTGGGATGCCGACAAAAGCAGAAAAAGACGAGATGCCAACCAGATGGCCGTGTTTTTGTTTGCGAAAAATGGCGGTGGCGGCGTCGATGCAAGCGATAGCGCCCAGTAAATTGACGTTGAAAATGGCTAAATCCACACTCAGGTCACCTGAACCTGTGCGACGCACGCCTATGGTTCCTGCGTTGGCGACGAAAATATCCAAGCCACCTAGGCGCTCGCTGAGTTTTTCAATGCTGGGTGCGACTTCGGGTAAATCGCTGACATCCACGCATTCAAACAAAAACTGCTGGGTGGGGTAGCGCGCTTTGAGTTCGTCACACAAAAGCGCAAGCTCGGTGGCGCGCCTGGCCATGATGCCAATGTCAAAGCCTTGGGCTGCGTAGGCTTGGGCTAGGGCTTTACCTATGCCTGAGGAGGCGCCGGTGATGATGATGCGTTGGTTCATGGATTTACCTTTTTTATTATGGTTAGAGGATGGGGGAGAACAGTCGTGCGCACTTGCTTAAAAACACGGGCCACCAGTGGCGGCTTAACGTGGTAGGTTTGGCGTTTTTAAAATCCTCCAGCAGCATGGTTTCGGCTTTTTGCGCAAAGTTTTTGTCGTTGATCAGGGCGTTCATTTCAAAATTAATACGCAAAGAGCGGTTGTCCATGTTGGCGCTGCCGATGCTGCACCAGTGGTCGTCAATTAAAAATACCTTTTGGTGCAAAAAACCTTTCTGGTAAGTAAAAAACTGAATTTGGCATTGGCTCAGGCTGGCAATGTAGCTGTGCATGGCGTGTTGCACGAGGCGGTTGTCGCTTAGGCCTGGCACTAAAATGCGCACATCGACACCGCGCAGCCCCGCCAGTTGCAGTGCACTGTAGAGGTTGTGATCAGGGACAAAATAGGGGCTGACCAGCCAGCAGCGTTTTTGCGCGCTGTGAATAAGATGAGTGAAATATAGGCTGGCGCTTTCGGTGTCGTCGGCGGGGCCTGAGGCAATGCACATGACCTCGCTTTGACCAACGCTTGGGGCGACTTCCCAAAGTAGGTCGGGGATTTTTCCTGTGGCCCAGTGCCAGTCCTCGCCAAAAATAAACTGAAAGCCCAGCGCCGCAGGGCCTTGGATTTGCACTTGGGTATCGCGCCAATTCATCGCGTTTTGCCCATCGCCTAGGTATTCGTCGCCAAGGTTATGCCCGCCAACAAAAGCGGTGTGGTTGTCGCAGAGAACCAGTTTGCGGTGGTTGCGAAAATTCAGTTGCAAGCGTGTGCGCACATGGCGGGTGTTAAAACGCGAGATGAGCACGCCTGCTTGCTTGAGCTTAAACACGTAGAGCTTGCTTAAGCCGCTTGAGCCAATTTCATCGTACAAAACGTAAACCTTTACGCCTGCTTGCGCTTTGCGTATCAGCAGTTCAGCCAGTTTTTGCCCTGTGCTGTCGTTTCTTAGAATATAAAATTGCACGCAAACGGAGAGGCTAGCGGCTTCGATGGCGGCGAACATGCGCTCGTAGAAAGCTTGGCCTGAACTAAGCAGCTGGACTTGGTTGCCGTTTAATAAGGGCAGGCGAAAGAGCGGTAGCAGCGGCTCGCTTAGGCGCGTGCTGGTGGCTTTGTAAGGCTTGAGCTGTTGTAAAACTTGGCTTAGGAGGCGATCCAGATTTTGATGGCCGTGGCGGCGGGCGCGGACATAGCCATGAAAGCGGCGGCTACCAAATAGCGCATAAAGGGGGAGTGCGACAAAGGGCACCAGCAATAAGGCTAAAAACCAAGCAATGGTGCCCTGGGCAGTGCGTCCTTGCCAGAGCGCGTCGATGGCGACCAAAGTGCCTAGGGCATAGAGCAGCAGCGCCCATATCCACCAAGCCCACTCCAGCCAGCCTTCCATAGGCGCTCCTTGGCTTTATAAGCCCGCTAAACGCATAAACTCGGTGCGGGTGGCTTGGTTGGCGCGGAAATTACCGAGCATCACCGAGGTACGCATCATGGAGTTTTGCTTTTGGACACCGCGCATCATCATGCACATATGTTGCGCTTCGACGATGACGCCTACGCCTTGGCAGCCAGTGACTTCGCGCACGGCATCGGCGATTTGTTTGGTCATGTTTTCTTGGATTTGCAGGCGACGCGCAAACATATCAACGATACGAGCAAACTTGGACAGCCCCAGCACTTTGCCATTGGGTAAATAGCCAATATGGCAGCGGCCAATAAAGGGCAGCATGTGGTGTTCACACAGGGAATAAAACTCGATGCCTTGCACCACCACCATTTCGTCGTTGTCGCTGGCGAAAACGGCGTTATTGACGATTTCGGCTAAGGTTTTTTCGTAGCCACTGGTGAGGTAACGCATGGCTTTGGCAGCGCGCTTGGGGGTGTCGAGCAAGCCTTCGCGGTTTACGTCTTCGCCCAGCTCAGTTAAAACTTGTTGATAAAGTGCATCCAGACTCATGTTGTATTCGCAATAAAGTAATCGAAGGCGGGAGTGTACTGAAAAGCCTAGACCTAACCAAGCGTTCGCGCATTTAGACCGAAGTTTCGACGGCCAGAATGCCCTGCGCGCTGGCCTGCCCCAGCTGGTTTAAGTAAGCCAAAACGCCCGCAGGCGGCGCAAAGTGGGCGGTCCAGTACAGGTACAGAGGAGCGGGTGGCGTATTTTTTAAGGCGCAGGCTTTTTGGCCAAGCAGGGTTTCCACGCGCCGCGCAATGGCTTCGCCCGAATCAACCCAATGCACCTGCGGCCACAGCTGCGCCAACAAAGGTTTCAGAAGCGGAAAATGGGTGCAGCCTAAAACCACATGGCTCAGTGTGGGCGGCGTAGTCAGCCAAGCGTGTAAATGCGCTTGCAGTTCCTCTGGCTTAGGCGGCTTGGCTTGGCAAATAAAGTCCTCGACCCACTGCACCAGCGCGCTGCTGCCCATGCGCCGCACTTCGCAGCCTTGGGCAAAATCTTGGATAAGCAGGTCGGTGTAGGTGCGATGAACGGTGGCAGGTGTGGCTAAAAGGCCAATGTGACCGTTCGGCGCAAGCATGGCCGCGACTTTAATCGCAGGCACCACCCCAACCACGGGAATGCTCAGCTGTTTGCGCAGCTCGGCCAAGGCCAAGGTGCTGGCGGTGTTGCAGGCGATGACCAGAATATCGGGTTGCAGTTCGGCCACCGCGCTTTGGCAAACGTCCAAAATGCGGCGAATTAAATAGTCGTCGGCTTTGGTACCATAGGGGAAGGCGTGGTTGTCCATCAGATAGTGCAGGCTAAGCCCTGCGCAGCGTTGGCGGATTTCTGTGAGAATACTTAAGCCGCCGACGCCCGAATCAAAAATAAGAATGTTGGCTGTCATGCTGGCCTAGAAAGAAGAAAAGTTGCGTGCATTTTAGCAGCTCTTTAAGGGGCGTCTATACTCAGGCGCGTTGCTGGGGGAGGTGAGTGTGGATATTCAGGAATTGATCGAAAACGCCAGGCGCAATGAGACTTTGCTTGGTCGCTTGCAGGCCTTTGAATTAAAGCTGCTGTCTTGCCAAAACTGGGCGGCTTTGCTTGAGCTGTTGTTGGATGGGCTGCCTGCACAGTTTGGTTTGGCCGCCATTGGCCTTAGGCTGGTGGACAGTTCAGGCGAAATCAAAGCCTCTATTTTGCGCTCCTTGGATTTGGATAAAGGCGCGCTGTTAAATCAAATCGAATTTCACTCGCGCTTAAGCAAAGCCAAGCCCGCTGCCTTTAGCCCACCGCCACCTTGGCAAAGTGGTTTGCTGCTGCCTTTGATTCGCAACGACGATTATTTGGGTGAGCTGCGCTTGTACGCCGATGACAGCAGTCGTTTTACCTCGGGCATGGCCACCGATTTTATGCAGCATTTGGCGGCGGTGATTGCAGCCTGCTTGGTGATGGTGCAGCAAACGGAAGAGCAGGCGCGCTTAGCCCTGACCGACCCCTTAACAGGGGCTGAAAACCGTCGTGGTTTTGAGCGTTCTTATAACCGCCACTGGGCGCAGGGCTTACGCCAATACCATGTCTTTGCCATGCTGATGTTGGATTTGGATCACTTCAAGCGGGTTAACGATGTTCACGGCCATGCCACGGGCGATCGGGCACTGAAAACCCTGTGTCATACCTTAAAGCAATTATTGCGCCCAACAGACCACATTGGCCGCTTGGGCGGAGAGGAGTTTGCGCTGCTGCTGCCTGGTTGCGAGGCCGAGCAGCTGCCGCAGGTGGTGCGTCGTATTCAAAATGCCATTCGTACTATGGTGGTGCACAACGACCAAGGGCAGCAGGTTTTGATGACGGCTTCTGGGAGCTTTATCAGTTTAACGCCGAGAGCCCATGCCAATGTCAGCCTAGAGCAAGTGCTGGAGCATTTGGATGGCTTTTTATACAAGGCCAAAGCGCAAGGCCGCGATTGCTTTTTAAGCGCGAGCTAGCGCGTGCATTAGTGAAGCAAGGTAAGGCTTGGAAAGTTGTGTTGCGCCAGCCATTTGAGCTCACGCAACAGCGCATCGCGGTTTTTGTTTTCGAGGCGAAAACGCTCGTTGTCTACCTGAAATTGTTCTTTTTTACTCAAGGCTTTGTAGGCATCCATAATCGGCATGCCACAGGTGGCACGTTGATGTTCGCGCAGCGTGGCCAGCTCGTCGCGTTGCCAGGTGGCCGAGTCCAGCCCCGTCAGTAAATAATGAATGCGCATCACGCCTTCGGTAATTTCACATTGTTCGGCCAGTACCGAGCGCGCAATAAAACGGATGTCTTCCAATAAATCCAATTGGCGTTCACGCAGCTTTTGTTCGGCGGCGGCTTGCGCCAAAGCTTGCTCGTTTTCAATTCGCTTAAGCTGGCTGTGCAGTGTCCAAGCGTAGTAAAGCAAAGCCAAAATAATGATGCAGGCCAGCGCCAGCAGCAGTGTATAGGGAATGTTCATTTAAGCTCCTAAATTTGCCCCAGCTCACGCAGGGCTTCGCTGGCCGTAAAAAATACTCGCCCAGGCGGGAGTTGTGCAAGTAAGGGGGTGGATTTTAATTGCTGCAAAACGGGGTTTTTAAACTCGGCCAAATGCAGCTGAATATCCTGCGTGCGCAGCGCTTCGAGCAAAGCACTGAGCGTTTGAAAGGCGTTGTAGTCGATGTAATTGATGGCGCTGCCAACCAACACCACTTGTTTGATGCCTTGGCGCGCATTCAAGCGTTGCATGATGATGTCTTGCAGGTATTGGCAGTTGGCAAAATACAGATTTTCATCGATGCGAATCAGCAAAATTTCAGGGTGGGTATTGGTTTTGTAGTGCAACACATTGCGAAAATGATCGCTGTTACCGACGCGCCCAACCTCGGCAATGTGCGGCATGCTGGTGCGTTTCAAATAGAGCACCAAAGACAGCAGCATACCCAGCAAAATGCCTTTTTCTGCACCACTGATAAGCACCATAACAAAGCTCAAGAGCCACACCAGCCCTTCGCTTTTTTGAAAGCGCCAAGCGGCCATACCATTTTGAAAGCGAATCAACGGCCAGGCGGCGAGCACGATAATCACGCCCAGCACCGCTTGCGGCAGCAGCTTAAAAGCCTGATTGGCAAAGACACAAAAAAGCCCGACCAGAAGCACGGTAAAAATGCCCGCCATTTGCGTTTTTGCGCCTGCGGCTTTGTTGACCAGCGTGCGGCTAAAGCTGCCGCCTGTGGGAAAGGCTTGGCTTAGCGCCGAGGCGATGTTGGCTGCGCCCAAGGCCATCAGCTCTTGATTTTGTTTGGCGCTGCTTTGCCCACTTTCTTTGATGGCTTCGCTGGCAGACAGGCTAGAAAGATAGGCGATCAAGGCCAACACGGCCGAGGAGGGCAGCAGCGTTTTCCACTCGCTAAGGCTAATGTTGGGAAAACCCAAGTGCGGTAAGCCTTGTGGCAATTCACCCACCACGCTTAGGCTTGGCTGTTGCCAACTCATATAAGCAATGCCCAGTACCACGGCCAGCAATGGGCCTGCTTTGTTAAATAGGCTGGCCAGAGGGCTGGGTAAGTGTTGGCTGAGCTTGGGTAGGTACTGCTGCCAAGCCAGTAAAAACAACAACACAGTCAGTGCAAACAGCGTGGCTTCAAGGTGAATTTCGCTGCGGTGTTGCCATAGGGCACTGAGGCTGTGCCACAGGTCGGCGCTGGTGGTGCTGTGAATGCCCAAAATTGCAGGGACTTGGCTGGCGACAATCAAAATTGCGGTGGCGCTGGTAAAGGCGGAAATGACGGTGGCGCTGATAAAGGTTGTCCAGCGGCCAAGGTCGATCAGCCAAAATAGGATGAGCCATACCCCCACCAAGAACGCCAACGCCGCAGCCAAGGATACATATTGCGCCGAGGCCACGGGGGCGAGTTTGTGCAGGGTTTCTAAGGTCATCAGTGAAATCACCGCCGCAGGGCCTACCGCCAAGAGCGGGCTAGAGCCAAGCAGGGCGTACACCAAAACGGGCAGCAAGGCCGAATACAGCCCCGCTTCAGGCGGCAAGCCCGCCAACAGCGCATAGGCGATGGCTTGGGGCGTAATCAAAATAGCGACAATCAGCCCCGCCATAAAATCGGGCACAAGCCATTGGCGCTGATAGCCTTTTAAGGTGTTGGTCAACATAGGTATTCTGGTGTTTTGGTTAACTTCTATTAAGCTTGAGTAAAACTATAAATAAGGAGCAAGGCATGCTGGCAAATAATCGTTGGGTTCGGTCATCGGGCACCTTTCAGGATAAACCCATCAGCATTCAGCACCGCGAAGATTGGCAGCTGGCCAAAGAAGCGGGCGATTATGCCATTTGCGCGCAAATTGCGTGGAATGCGCAAAGCATCGACGACAGCACGGGCTTTCCTGCTTTGGCCGAGCAAAGCGACATTCTGACCTTCTCCCAGCAGCTGCAACAAGCCATCGAGAAAAACGAAAACGCCCTGATGCTGATGGTGCTTACCTACGACGGCGTGCATCAATGGGTGATCTATTTACGCGATTTGGCGCAGTTTAAGGCCGCAGTGGAAGCCATCCCCGACCGCGACGAGGGCTACCCCATCGAAGTGGTCGCCGACAAAGACCCCGCATGGCAGACCTTTACTCAGATCTACCAGATGATTGCGCAGCCTTAAGCGCCTCGGCGGCTTTTTTTGCTTCCCATTCGGCCTGTCTTTTGGCTTCAATCTCCGCCAGCTCTTGTTCCACCAAGGCTGGCGTCTCTAAGGTAATACGGCCAATTTTTCCCGCACGCAGCTCGTGCAAACACAGTTCGGCGGCCTTGTGCAGATCGGCGATGCCACCTGGTTTTAAGCAGCCACGTTTGGCGGCGATTTGCTCCAGCGCAAGGCTTGGGCTTGCGGGCAGTTCATTAAAACGAAAACGCTCGCTCAGCTCTTTGGGGTAGGCGCTTAACAAATAGCCCAAAGCCACCGTGGCGACATCGACGTATTCCATGGCCGTGTCTTTAACCGCGCCGCTTGCCGCCAAGCGATAACCGCTGTGCTCGTTTTCAAATTTGGGCCATAAAATCCCTGGGGTGTCGGACAGCACCACGCCGTTTTTTAAATCGATCATTTGATTGGCTTTGGTGACGGCAGGCTCATTGCCTGTTTTGGCCACATAGCGCCCTGCTAAAGCGTTGATCAAAGTCGATTTACCGACGTTGGGAATGCCCATAATCATCACTCGCACCGACTGCTTTTTTTCCAAGCGTGCCGCGCCCATTTGTTTGGCGAGATTGATCAGCTTTGTTACCTGATCGCGGTCTTCGGCCACCATCGGCAGGGCTTTGGTGTTGTGTTGTTTTTCAAAATACTGCACCCAGTCGGCGGTAAGCTTGGGGTCGGCGAGGTCGGATTTATTCAGAACTTTGATGCAGGGTTTGTCGTTGCGCAGGCTGTCAACCAAGGGATTGGTGCTGGAAAAGGGCAGGCGCGCATCCAACACTTCGATAACCAAGTCGATTTCAGGCATGGCCTCGGTGATTTTGCGGCGAGCCTTGTTCATGTGCCCAGGAAACCATTGAATCGCCATAACGTCTTTTCGCTCAGTAGAAAATAGCCGCGAATTGTAGCCCAAGGAGTGGGTTAAGTCATGGGGAGGGAGGCGGGCAAAGCCCGCGCTCGTTAGTTGGCAAACAGCGAGGCCGAGGCTTCGTTTGGCTCGTTGGCCGCCACTTCGGGAGTGTGCAGAGTGGGGATGCTGGCTTCGTTGATTTCTTCGCTTATTTCTTCAACGGGCTGTTTGGTTTTTTTGCGCTCCAGCTTGGTGATGGTGCGGTCGTGGTTGGCCCACACGCCTTGCTTGATATCCAAGGCTTTTATACCGTTTTCTTCGGCGATTTCGTTGGCGATGGCGCGGGCGCTGTCGTCGGCATCACGCGCTAAAAGCTTGCGCTCGCTGGGGTCGATGCGGGCAAAAAGGTCTACCAAGGCGCTGGCCAGCACTTCTTGGGCAATCTCATTGCGGGTTTTACGGAAGCGTTTGGCAATGACATTGAGCATGGCCAAATCGTTGGCATCCAAATGCACGTTCAAGGCGGCGAGGCTTTGCTCGCGCTCACGCAGGGCTTTTTCTTCTTGGTAGTAACGGTCGATCAAAGATTGAGTGCTGCTGGTATCGAAATCCTGCATCTTGGCCTCCTAGTTTTTTAAAAGAGGGTACTCTAAAGGCTGCAATGGCTTTTGTGCAACCGCAAAAACAGCTTATAGTAGGCCGCTTTGCCAATTCTTTGTGCTGAGGTTGTTATGAGTGTTCGACTAAGTATTGAAACCAAGCTTAAAACGCTAAGCCCAAGCCATCTGGAGCTGATCAACGAAAGTCATCAGCACGCTCATGGTGCCAGCGATTCGCATTACAAGCTGATTTTAGTGAGTGATGAATTTAAAGGGATGCGTACTGTTGCGCGTCATCAAAAGATTTATCAGCTGTTAGCGGACGA
>JAYRHO010000436.1:0-3616 GCA_041907245.1 Saccharospirillaceae bacterium | reverse complement strand
GGCTGATGCGAGGACACGGCATCCTCTAAAATGCGCGTGAGCATGCTGGTAGACCATTTGCCCATCGAGGAGGCGTAGGCTTTATCGACCGACTCGTACAAGTGCCCCACGCCCGTGCCGTGCAGGGCGGAGATAAAGTGAAATTCGGCGAAGTTTAAGAACTCAAAGCGGCGGTCGATTTCGGCCTTAACCTGATCTTTGTCTTCGATGCTCATGCCATCCCATTTGTTGACGGCCAGCACCAAGGCACGCCCAGAGTTCAAAATAAAGCTGAGCATGTGCAGGTCTTGGTCAACGATGCCGTCGCGCGCATCCAGCACCAAAATACACACATGGCAATCTTGAATGGCTTGTAACGTCTTGATAATAGAGAACTTTTCTGCCGCTTCGGTAATGTTTTTACGGCGGCGCACGCCAGCGGTGTCGATCAAGGTGTACTCTTGGCCGTGGCGCTCGAAAGGAATGTAAATGCTGTCACGCGTTGTGCCTGCTTGGTCGAACACCACCACGCGCTCCTCGCCCAAAAAGCGATTGACCAGCGTGGATTTGCCGACATTGGGGCGGCCAACAATAGCGATTTTAATGCCGCGCACGTCCAGCTCTTGATGGGTTTCCCCCAAGGCGGCGGCTTCTTCGGCTTCGTATTCTTCCAGTAGATTGTCAAACTCAGGCTCGGGCAGCTCGTCCAGCACATATTCGATCAGGGCGCTGATGCCACGGTTGTGCTCGGCGGCAATAGGCAGCGGGTCGCCCATGCCCAGCTCAAAGAACTCACCCAGCACCACATCGGGGTTTTTACCGTCGATTTTATTGGCGACGAGGTAAGCTTTTTTACCCGATTTGCGCAGGTGATTGGCCAGCTGCATATCGGCGGCGACCAAGCCCGATTGCACATCGACCATAAAAAAGACGATATCGGCCTCTTCGATGGCTAGGTAGCTTTGTTTAGCCATGGCGGCGTCTATGCCTTCTTCCTCGCCGGTGATGCCGCCCGTGTCGATCACGATAAAGGGGCGATCGCCAACCTTGCCCTCGCCGTATTTACGGTCGCGGGTAAGCCCTGCAATTTCCGCTACCAGCGCATCGCGGGTTTTGGTCAGGCGGTTAAAGAGTGTGGACTTACCCACATTGGGGCGGCCTACTAAGGCGATAACTGGAAGCATGGTTCTGTATTCATTGAGTTAAAAGGTTCTAGGCGGCAAGCCGCCTAGGGTGACGTTAGTTGACGTCGATAAGTAACAGGTCGCCCGCGTTGGTATACACCAGCACGCCCTGTTCGGTTTTTAGCAAAGCGCTGCGGATGCCCATGTGCTTGTTGCGCATTTCTCGCCATTGCGTGGCATCGCTTTGGTTGGGGTAGTTTACATGCAAAGGCTTAGGGCGCAGTAAGCGGTTATTAACCAGCTCGCCCGTCATTTGACTGAGCACATAGAGATAGCCTTGGTTATCGGCCACCAGCAAATAGCTGCCCAAAGCGGTAGGCTGCCCCAGTTTGCGCCCTTTTAAGGCGGGCTGCTGCCAGACTTTTGCACCGGTATTGGCATCAAAAGCCTGAATGGTGTCGTCCTCTAAGGTGAGGTAAAGATTGCCCAGCGCCAGCTCTGGGCTGGTGTAGCTGGAGCCGTCTTCTTGCCACAATGGCTCGCCCGTTTGGCGCAGTGCCGCGACCTTGCCGTGGTAGCTGGCGGCGTAAATCAGGCCGTTTTCAAGCACGGGATGGCCGTCAATATCGACCAAGCGCTCCAATTCACTGCGTCCATCTGGGCTGGCTAAACGCACATCCCAACGCGGTATGCCCAAGATTTTATCCAGCGCCACCACTTTACCGCTGGCAAAACCCACCACCACCAGCTGCTCCAGCACTAAGGGCGTGCTGGTACCGCGTACGGTCAAGACGGGCATGGCCGACTCGTAGCTCCAGGCTTGCTTGCCATCAGCAAGTTCAATGGCCGTCACGCGGCCATCGACACTGTGTACAAAGGCGCGCTCGCTATCGGCGGCCACGGGTGATACGGCTTCGCTACTGAGCTGCGCCTGCCAATTTTCGCTGCCATCGCTGCGTTTTAAGCTGCGCAGCTTGCCATCGCGCGTCACCACCAGAAGCGCTTCACCTGCAAGGGTGACGCCTGCGCTGATGGGTTTGTCTAGGGTCACAGACCAAAGGCTAGCGCCGCTGTCTAGGCTCAGAGCGCGCACTGTGCCGTCGATATCGGCGGCATAAAGGGTATCTTCTTGCACCGCAGGGGCTAGGCGCAGATAAGCATTGCCACTGCCCTCGCCTATGCGTTCGCGCCACTTCACTTCAAGCTTGGCCTTGTGGCTGTAGCTCAAGGATACGGAGGAGTCGCTGGGCGTACTGGCACAGCCTGCCAGCACAGCCAGCACCAAGATGGGCGCGAAAACTTTTAGCATTAGGCCTCTCCGCCTGGGGTCAAGGCGTCAATTTTGCGTTGCAGAATAATGGGGTTTTGCCCCAAACCTTGCGCGGCTTCTTTGGCACTTAGGTAGGCGGCGCGCGCGGCTTTCAAATCGCCTTTGCGATACAAGGCATCGCCTTTGACTTCATCAAACTGCACGCTGTAAGCGGCGTTGGGTACGGTATTGACCAAAGCCAAAGCTTCATCAAACTTTTCTTGTTGAATCAGGACTTGTGCCAAACGTGCGGTGGCGGTGTATTTGATGCTGTCTTCGCTGCTGTCTTTGGCCAAAGCAGAAAGCTCGGCGGCGGCTTGGTCAAACTCGCCTTTTTCCACCGCAAAGCGCGCCACAAAAAGTGCGCCAAATTGGGCGTAAGTTGTGCCTGCGTAGTCGGCTTTCAGCTCACGGGCCAAGGCCAAGGCTTTGTCTTTTTCTGCGCCGTCTAGGCTGGGCTTGGCGGCCACTTGCACCAGTTGGTTGTAGAGGTCAGAGGCGGCATCAAGCTTGGCGTTTTTCTGGTCTTTCCAGTAGTTGTAGCCAAAATAGCCCGCCAAACCCACCACTATGGCCAACACAACGGCTACGCCATTGGCTTTCCACCATTTTCTGATCGCTTCGACTTGTTCTTCTTCTGTCCGTAATTCGGTCATGTTGCTTCCTCAGTTTTATTGTTAAGTAGTCGTTTAAAAGGCTGCCTGCGCGAGCCAATCGGACAGCGCGTCGAGGGTTAACTGTTGTTGTTCGCTGTCACTGCGCAAATCTTTGATTGCCACAGTGCCATTTTTTAGCTCGTCTTCGCCCAAAAGCAGCGCAAAGCGTGCGCCGCTTTTGTCGGCTCTTTTAAGCTGGCTCTTAAAGCTGCCACCGCCGCAGTGCGTTTGCACGCGCAGCCAAGGTTGTTCGGCACGCAGGCGATCGGCCAAAAGCAGTGCGGTTAGGCTTGCGCCCTCACCGACTGGGCAAACATAAAGATCGAGCGTATTGAACACCTCCTGTGGGATTAGTTCGAGGGTTTCGAGCAATAAAATCAGGCGCTCTAAGCCCATAGCAAAACCGACCGCAGGGGTAGGCTTGCCGCCAAGCTGCTCCACCAAACCGTCGTAACGGCCACCTGCGCACACCGTGCCCTGTGCACCAAGTTTATCGGTCACCCATTCAAATACGGTTTTGCAGTAATAATCCAAGCCGCGCACTAGGC
>JAYRHO010000435.1:0-2717 GCA_041907245.1 Saccharospirillaceae bacterium | reverse complement strand
TTTGCTGACGCGGCAAGTCGTCGGTGAAGAAGAAATCCGTTTGGCTAAAGAGGAAAGTGCAGGAATGAGTTTTTGGTATCGCCACGAACGCACCTTGCTACCCTTGGTCTGTATGGGCGCGGCATTATTGATCGTAGCCTTTGTGCCACTTTGGGTGGGCTATCAATAAACTTTGAATGTTCTCGTAATTAGCCGTTGGGTCGAAATAATGGACTTATTATTTGGACTTAGCGGCTTCACTTTCTAGTGCGCAATATAGTGCCTGGCTCAGCGCATTATTTTTAGGCAAAAAAAAACCGCCCGAAGGCGGCAAAAAAACAGCAACAAGCCTAGTGCAAAAGCACTTTTACGCTGGTGCCTGCTCCAAAACTTAAATCTTTAACAACGACATCGCCAAAGTGTTGGCCTTCTGCACCCGCCACGCGCACATTGCGGAAAGCGATTTGTTTGATGTTGGTGGGCAGTTGCACGTCCAGCGAGCCATCGCTATTGATGGTGGTTCTAGGGCCTGGCTCGTAGGTGACACCGCTTATTTCAATGTCGGCATCCAGTAAGTCCGTGCCAGGTAACATGGATGAGGCGAGGGCTTCCAGCGTGGTGATGGCGGCTTGCTCGTCATTTTGATTTTCGAGCTTGTTGTTGACGATATCCAACAGACGTTCGTAGCTGTTGGTGGCTCCCTGAGCGGAGATACCGCCTAGGTCTTGTTCGGATAGGGATTTAATTCCTGTGCGCTCAATAAACTGTTCTGCTTGGGCGACGTTGTTATCGGCGGCGTTGGCGCTGGCCACAAAGGGCTGGAACGGGGCAACTAGTATGGCGCTGAGTGCGGCCACCAAACGATAACGCGATTGGCGACGGAGGATGTTGCTGAGTTGTTTTTCGGTCAGCCAGCCTTTGTGAATCAATACTTCGCCCAGCTTCATCCCTTTTTGTTGCTGCAAGGTTAGGGCTTCGTCGAGCTGCTGGCGGCTAATCAAACCGCGATGAACGAGTAAAGTACCAAGCCTAGAGCGTTGTTGTATGTCCGATTTATTGTGCATAGCTGTGCCTATTTATGATTATTTTTGTGGATTGGGTAATGCTGCCAAAGCTTAGCACGAGATACAACTTAGGCAATTTTGACGCTTTGTTTTTGACGGTTTTTTTTAGCTCTTAACTATTTGATAATAAAGAAAAAAATGAAATTGTAGACTTTGGTAACCAAGGCTTAAATTGTCTGTAAATAGTCAATACTGGCCTCTTTGGGGTTATCCCTGCTGCTTTTATTGTCTAACGCCAGCGCAGCTCCCATAATGCGCGTTCAGAAATTTTTTCTTCATGGAGTTTGTTATGAGTGCTACCCGTCATATGCGTTTGCTAATTTTAGGCTCTGGCCCCGCAGGTTATGCTGCTGCGGTGTATGCCGCGCGTGCTAATTTAAACCCTGTGATTATTACGGGCATGCAGATGGGCGGGCAGTTGACCACGACGACCGAAGTGGATAACTGGGTGGGCGATGCGCAAGGCGTGCAGGGCCCTGAATTGATGGAGCGCATGAAAGCGCATGCCGAGCGTTTTGCCACCGAGATTGTGTTTGATCAAATTTTGCGCGCCGATCTGAGCAAGCGCCCCTTTACCTTAGAAGGTGAACGTGCGACCTACACCTGCGATGCCTTAATTATTGCAACGGGCGCCAGCGCCCAGTATTTGGGCTTACCCAGCGAAGAAGCCTTCAAGGGTAAGGGTGTCTCTGCTTGCGCCACCTGCGATGGTTTCTTTTATCGTAAAAAAACGGTGGCCGTTATCGGTGGCGGCAACACCGCAGTGGAAGAGGCGCTGTATTTGGCTAATATTGCCAAGGAAGTCATAGTGGTGCATCGCCGCGATCGTTTCCGCAGCGAAAAAATCATGGCCGATAAACTGCTTGCCAAGGCTGAAACTGGCAATGTGCAAATCCGTTGGAACTCCGTGTTGGAAGAAGTCTTGGGCGATGATATGGGCGTGACGGGCATGCGTATTAAAAATGTGCAAACAGGCGCTTATGAAGATATCGCTGTCGATGGCATTTTCGTGGCGATTGGCCACACGCCAAACTCCGCCGTTTTTGCCGACCAGCTTAAAATGAATAACGGCTACATTTGGGTACAAAGTGGGCTAGACGGTAACGCGACCCAAACCAGTGTGGAAGGCGTTTTTGCCGCAGGCGATGTGTGTGACCATATTTATCGTCAGGCTATTACCTCGGCGGGTACAGGGTGCATGGCCGCGTTGGATGCGGAGCGTTATTTAGACAGTCATTAGTCCGTTGGGGGCAACCCCAACCGCATTAGGAGAAAGGCATGCTAGAGCAGTTCAATGGCTGGACGCTGGGTTTTTTTATCGTAATCGGGGTGCTTACCCTGTATTTCCATTTTTATCGTTATCACATTCGGATTACGGAAACAGGCCCAGCCATCCTCACCAGTATCGGGATTTTTGGTACGTTTTTAGGGGTGGCCATTGGTCTGTGGCATTTTGATGCCGTGGATATTCAAGGCAGTGTGCCCAAGCTGATGGCGGGCTTGCGCACGGCGTTTTGGTCTTCGATTGCGGGGTTGCTCGGTGCGCTTTCATTAAAGCTGCGGGCTGTGATTAGTCAGACTCAACAGCCCGTTCAAGATCAGACTCGCCATGCCAGTATTGATGACCTAGACAGCTCATTAAAGCAATTGGTGGCCGCAGTTCCCGCTCAAGAA
>JAYRHO010000434.1:0-1974 GCA_041907245.1 Saccharospirillaceae bacterium | reverse complement strand
GGCTTATGCCACTTCCGCCGACAGCTTTAGCCTGACACGCGAGTTGTTAAAGCGTTTTGAGCCAGACTCGCAGGATCAGCAGGTGGCGCTGCTGCGCGCACACTTTGCCAATGAATTGCCCGAGTTGTGGGTGGATATGCTGCACAAGGCCGGTGTTAGCGCCAGTTTGGTCTACGGTCTAGAGCTGCGTGATGGCCGTCGCCGTCAGGCGCTGGAGCCAATGCTGCGCGTGTGGCAAGGGGAACGAAGCCAAGTATTCCCGCTGCCGCAAAGTAAAGTGCAGGCCTTGATGGCCTCAGGCAAACCCATTTTGCTGTGGGATCAAAGCGGCGCGCCGGTGCTGGATGTGGTCGGCGCGAAGGACTCCAGCATCAAGTTTTCTATGGTCAAGCGTGAGGAATCGACTTATGCCAACGTTGCCAAAAATCTCAGCAACGAACACAGCTTGTTAAACTTTTCCATCCATAGCTTGCCCATTGAAGAGCAGGCCATGTTCAAAACCATTTTGCTTTTGCCCATTGGCGCACTGGTGGTCTGCATTTTGCGCGTCTTGGTGGGCTTGAAAACCTCGGGCACTTTTATGCCCGTGCTGATTGCCTTGGCCTTTGTGCAAACTTCGTTGATACCAGGCTTGATCGGCTTTTTGTTGGTGGTGGCCACAGGGCTGTATTTTCGTGGTTATTTGTCCAAGCTCAATTTGCTTCTCGTGCCGCGTATAACGGCGGTCATTATTATGGTCATTGCCATTATCAGCTTGTTTTCCGTGGTGTCTTACAAGCTGGGTTTAACCGAAGGCTTAAAAATTACCTTCTTCCCGATGATTATTCTGTCTTGGACCATTGAGCGCATGTCCATCCTTTGGGAAGAAGAGGGCGGTCGCGAGGTGATGAAGCAGGGTGGTGGCAGCTTGCTGACAGCGGTATTGGCTTACTGGGCGATGAACGATCCTTGGATTCGCCATCTGACCTTCAATTTTATCGGTGTGCAGTTTGTGGTCTTGGCCTTGGTGCTGATGATTGGCTCGTACACGGGCTATCGTTTGTCGGAATTAAAACGCTTTCGGGTCTTTGCGCGCTGATGTGGTTTATTTCTCCTAAAAAGCTCAATGATCTGGGCATCTTGGGCATGAACAAGCGTAACGTCAGTTACATCAGTCGCTATAACCAGCGCAGCCTTTATCCCTTGGTGGATAACAAGCTTAAAACCAAGGCCATTTTAGAGCAGGCGGGTATTATGACGCCCAAGCTCATTGGCGCGATCGAAAGCCAATACGATGTTTCTAAGCTGGAAAGCCTGTTGCATGGGCAATCGGGTTTTGCCATCAAGCCCGCCAAGGGCAGTGGCGGTAAGGGCATAGTCGTGCTGTCGCGCAACAGCGACGGCCAGCTGATAAAACCCAGTGGCGCGGTGCTGAGCTTGGCCGATTTGCAGCGCCATGTGTCCAATATTCTCTCTGGGCTGTTTAGCCTAGGCGGCGGCACAGATATCGCCTTGATCGAGGAGCTGATCGAGTTCGATCAAAACTTAGGCGGCTATTCCTACGAAGGCGTGCCCGATATTCGTGTGATTGTTTGTCGTGGCTACCCAGTAATGGCGATGATTCGCCTTTCAACCAGCGCCTCAGACGGTAAGGCCAACTTGCATCAAGGTGCGGTCGGAGTGGGGCTGGATATTGCCACGGGCAGGCCGCTGAATGCCATTCAGTTTGGTGAGCAAGTGGCGCGTCACCCCGACACAGGCAAAAACCTCAGTGAATTAGAAATCCCCGACTGGGATGTGCTCTTGACCCTAGCGGCGCGCTGCTACGAGGTCAGTGGCCTGGGCTATTTGGGCACAGACATAGTGCTGGATAAACGCCACGGCCCGATGCTGCTGGAACTCAATGCCCGCCCAGGACTGGCCATTCAGGTTGCCAATGGCACGGGGCTTTTGCCGCGTTTGCGTAAAATCGATGCGCTGAGCAACGAAGAGACT
>JAYRHO010000433.1:0-4387 GCA_041907245.1 Saccharospirillaceae bacterium | reverse complement strand
CGCCATGCCCGAGCAGCCCGACTGGGCGCAGGTTGAAAACGAGCCGCGCGTGCGCCAAGAACTGCAAGAGCTGGCCGAAGGCCAAGCCGAGCAAGAGCTGGAGCCACAAAGTTCGGCCATAGCTGAAACGCCTGCGCCGCAAGCACCAGCAGCCAGCTCTCAAGCTCAAGCGCCTAGCACCCAAGACCAAGAGCCTGCCCGCATGCCAGCCGCAAAAGCCACCGAGGCTTGGGTGCTGCAAGCTGGGGCTTTTTCCGAGGTGAAAAACGCCAACGCCTTGCGCGATAAGCTGCGCAGTAAAGGCTACAAAGCCTTCACCCAAAACATTGCCAATCGCAACATGACAGCGGTGTTTGTTGGCCCCGAACTCAAGCGTGACAAGCTCGAACAGGTGCAAACCAAGCTCAATAAAGAGCTTAAATTGGCCGCGCAAATCAAACCGTGGCAACTCTAAAGCAAAGTAGTTCTTTAAAGCCAAAAGCACTTTGGTATAATCCGCGCTTTCTTAAAATTGGCTCTGGGGCAAACGCATGACCGTGATCGACTGGGGGATACTGGGCATCTTAGCGGTATCTGCGCTCATCAGTTTGCAGCGCGGCTTCCTCAAAGAAGCCATCTCTTTGGCCACTTGGGTTATTGCCTTTATCGTCGCGCGCCTGTTCAGTGGCCAGCTTGCCACCTTGCTGGCGCAAGTGATCGACACTCATTCTTTACGTTGGCTGGCCGCCTTTGCCATCTTGTTTGCAGGCACGGTCGTGATCGGCGCCATGATTAACCATTTATTCAGCCATTTTGTTACGGCGACGGGGCTTACGGGCACAGACCGTATTTTTGGTATGTTTTTTGGCCTAGTGCGGGGCATGATTTTGCTGGTGGCCTTGGTTTATGGCTTGCAGTTCACCGCCGCCGTCCAAGACCCTTGGTGGCAAAACTCTCAATTCATCCCTTACTTGACGACTTTGGCCGACTGGGTGCGCAAGACCTTACCCAGCGCCACAGGGCAAGTTTTCTCTTTTCAATAATCTGAGGTAAAACGCAAATGTGCGGAATAGTGGGCATAGTCGCGAAATCCTATGTAAACCAGTCTATTTATGATGCGCTGACCATTTTGCAGCATCGTGGCCAGGATGCCGCAGGCATAGTGACCAGCCATGACAATCGGCTGTATTTGCGCAAAGACAACGGGCTGGTGCGCGATGTGTTCCACACTCGTCATATGAAGCGTTTGATTGGCAACATTGGCATTGGTCATGTGCGCTATCCCACTGCAGGCAGCTCCAGCTCCGCCGAAGCGCAGCCTTTTTATGTGAACTCACCCTATGGCATTACCTTGGCGCACAACGGCAACCTCACCAACAGTGGAGAGCTGGCCGATGAGCTCTATCGTGAAGACTTCCGCCATATCAACACCAATTCCGACTCGGAAGTGCTGCTCAATATCTTTGCTCATGAATTGCAGCAACAAAAACAAATCAAACCCACGCCCGAGGCCATCTTTACCGCCGTTGCCCGCGTGCATGAGCGCGTGCGTGGTGCTTACGCGGTGGTGGCTTTAATCAGCGATTACGGCCTAGTGGCATTTCGTGACCCCAATGGCATTCGCCCTGCGGTGTACGGCACACGCCAAACTTCAGCGGGTACGGAATACATGGTAGCTTCGGAGTCGGTGGCGCTCGATGGCTTGGATTTCAAACTGGAGCGCGATATTGCCCCAGGCGAGGCCATCATCATCACTCAAGAAGGTGAGTTTTTTGCCAAGCAATGCGCGAAAGCCCCCCGCTTAGTGCCCTGCGTATTTGAGCATGTGTATTTTGCCCGCCCAGACTCCGTTATTGATGGCATAGCCGTGTACAAGGCACGCTTGCACATGGGCGAGAAGCTGGCAGAAAAGATTTTACGCGAGCGCCCCGACCACGATATCGACGTGGTCATGCCCATTCCCGATACCAGCCGTTCTTCGGCGCTGGAGCTGGCCAAGCGCTTGGGCGTGAAGTTTCGCGAAGGCTTAATCAAAAACCGCTACATTGGCCGTACTTTTATTATGCCAGGCCAGCAGTTGCGTAAAAAATCGGTGAAGCAAAAGCTCAATGCCCTTGAGCTGGAGTTTAAAGACAAAAACGTCTTGCTGGTCGATGACTCCATCGTGCGCGGTACGACTTGCGAGCAAATTATTGAAATGGCACGCGAAGCGGGCGCGAAGAAAGTCTATTTCGCCTCCGCCGCGCCTGCGGTGCGTTACCCCAACGTCTACGGCATCGACATGCCCGCCAAAACCGACTTTATCGCGCACAATCGCAGCACCGAGGAAATCGCCAAAGAAATCGGTGCCGACTGGCTGATTTACCAAGACCTCGACGACTTGGTTCAGGCTTGCCTTGAAGGCAGCAGCAGCGAAGTCAAAGCGTTCGACTGCTCGGTGTTTAACGGCCAATACATCACAGGCGACATCGACGACCACTACTTCGCCCATTTAAGTGCGGTGCGCAATGGCGCCAACAATGTGGCCAATATCGAAAACGTCGGCATCGATTTGCACAACGACGTAGGCTAATTTTACAGCGAGAGCAAGATGGATTTTTCCGAGTTAGACGCACGTTTTCAGTCCGATTTAGAAGGCTGCGCTTTTGATACTTTAGCGGTACGGGCAGGGCAGCTGCGCACTCACGAGCACGAGCACGCCGAGGCCCTGTTCCTCACCAGCAGCTTTGTCTTTAACAGCGCCGGCGAAGCGCAAGCGCGCTTTTTAGGCGAGGTGCCTGGCAGTGTGTACTCGCGCTACACCAACCCCACAGTGCGCACCTTTGAACAGCGCTTGGCGGCACTGGAAGGTGCCGAAAGCTGCGTCGCAACGGCAAGCGGTATGGCGGCCATTTACGCGGTGTGCATTTCGCACCTGAAGTCGGGCGACCATATCGTCTGCTCGGCCAGCGTCTTTGGCAGCACCGTCAAACTCTTTGAAGCCTATTTGCGCAAGTTTGGTATCGACATCAGCTATGTGGATTTGGGCGACCTTGCCCAGTGGCAAGCGGCCATACGCCCCAACACCAAGCTGTTGTATTTAGAATCGCCCTCCAACCCCTTAAACGACGTGGGCGACCTGCGTGCCTTGGCCGAGATTGCTCACCAAGCAGGCGCGTGGCTGATGGTCGATAACTGCTTTGCCACGCCCGCCTTGCAGCAGCCCTTAAAATTGGGCGCGGATATCATCATCCACTCCGCCACCAAATACATCGACGGCCAAGGCCGTTGCCTAGGCGGCGCGGTGCTTGGCAGCAAAGCTTTGATGGAACCTGTGATTGGCTATTTGCGCACCGCAGGCCCCACCATGAGCGCCTTTAATGCTTGGGTGTTTTTAAAAGGCTTAGAAACTCTGGCCTTGCGTATGAAAGTACACAGCAGCAATGCCATGGCGCTGGCGCAGTGGCTCGCTCAGCACCCCAAGGTCAAATGCGTGAATTACTGCGGCCTGCCCAGCCACCCAAGCCATGAATTGGCCAAAAGCCAACAAAGCGCCTTTGGCGGTATGCTGTCTTTTGAAGTGCAGGGCGGGCGAGATGAAGCCTGGAAAGTGATCGACTCCACCAAAATGATCTCCATCACCTCCAACCTAGGCGACGTCAAAACCACCATCACTCATCCCGCCACCACCACCCACAGCCGCATGACCGAGGCCGAACGCCTGCACGCAGGCGTAAGCCAAGCCTTGATTCGCATATCGGTTGGGGTAGAGGACATCGAAGACATCCAGCGCGACCTCGCACGCGGCCTAGACAGCCTGTAAATAGAGCTCATAAAAACCACGGATAAACACGAATAAACACGGATGTTGGCTTGGTTTATCCGTGTGCATCCGTGGTTAATTTGACGTAAACAGCGTATGTTCCCGTAGCGGCGCCCATTGGGCGCCATGATTATCACGCACATGGCGGCCAGTGGCCGCCTCTACGGCGTTTTTGTTGGGCAGAATTGTAGGCCAATTTAGGCCAATTTAAGACGAAGGTTTTGTTTTTAACTCGTTGAAAAATAAGGAAAAAGTACTGATGTTATTGTTCTGGACGCTCGTCTAATTCAGTTTTCTGTAAATAGTGCGTAACAAAATGTAATCCAAGGACTAGACAACTGAAAAGCAAGCCTTTAGATTGAACACCAATGCGAGGCCAGCTCCGACTAAAGTATGAAAATACTGCCGTAGAAGCCCCAAGCAAAACAAGAATAAAGACAACAAATTCAGAGTTTACCTGCTTGCAGGGGACATGAATGGGGCAGCCGCCCAACAACTTTAAAGTGCATCGGGCAACCGCCCAAACAACAATAAAATTAGGAGTGTGCACATGAAACTTCTCAAACAAACTACTCTCGCCGCCGCTATCGCAGCTGCTACTGCATT
>JAYRHO010000432.1:0-5314 GCA_041907245.1 Saccharospirillaceae bacterium | reverse complement strand
TGTTGCTCGACCCTGAGCGATTTTTAGACGATGCAAGCGAGCCTATGGCTGAGCGTGGTATGGGCGTAGTTTATACCAAAACTTCGATGGGTTTGCCTTTGCGTAAATCGCTTACCGTTGCTAGGCGACAACAGTTAATCGATGCGTTTTATCACCCTCATCATTTGGCTTTAACTCAGAAAGTTGAGCAGGATTTAAACCAATATAATCGCGCCTTAATTATTGACTGCCATAGCTTTCCTGCTCAGCCTTTGCCATACGAACCAAACCAAAATCTTCAACGCCCCGATATTTGCTTAGGCACAGATGAGTTTCACACTCCCGTCGAATTGCTAGAGCTAGCTCAAGATTTTTTCACTCAGGCAGGCTTAAAAGTGGCAGTGAATGAACCCTTTGCTGGAGCCTTAGTACCTTTGAAGTTCCACCGAACAGAACCGCGTGTTCATGCTCTGATGGTTGAGGTAAATAGAAGGCTGTATATGGATGAAAATACGGGCAATAAAAATGCAGATTTCAGCCGTATTCGAACGCTTATTCAGGCGTTTTTAACGAATATTTCTAGGCAATCAATGCCTTCTAAGTCTAATTTTATTTTTAAAAGGCCAGATAAACATGACAAAGAACTTCCGTATATTGATACCTCAAAACACTTATCAGCGTGCCGATGCTTATTTAAAAAAAGTGCAAACAGGGGAAATTCTGGCTGGAGGTTTGTTGCGTCAACGCTTGCTCAAGGTTGATGGTGATAAATTAACGGGCGCGGCTCTTTTAAAGGAGCTTTGTAATACCAAGGAGCCACAAATTTTTGCGGAAAGCCAAGTATATGGGAATGGGCGAGATTGGAATTTAACGGAGCTGCAATTATTGGGGGATATTTCCATTGCTGCTCAAGTAAATATTTTTGATAACGGCAAGCATAAAGAGCCAGATATCCACCATGCACCTTTTAAAGGAACGCTTATTTTTACTTCTGGCGCATTGTTGCGTAATGATCTGGGGTTTATGCCTGCGGATTGGGCGAAGTAGTAACGGATAACCAGTTAAATGAAGAGGGGTATTATCGGCTTTATGAGCGGCGTTTATTGCCTGTTTTTGATTATATTAATGAAACGGCAACGCAAGAGCTTCCTGCCTTGGTAACTGTGCCAGGCATTGGCTGCGGGCAATTTTCAGGGGTGTTTATCGGTACGATAAGCAGGGTTTTTAAAAATATGTTGCGCAGGCTGATAACGGATTATGGCGCACGGTGGCCAAATATTGCGGCCTTGTATTTTGACCCTTATCAAGAGCTTGAATACGATTGCGAATACATTCAGGGTATTACTTTTATTACTCAAGCTTTTACCCGTGCGGGGGCTTTAGCTCGTGCGCAGCTCAGCCACCCTGCAAGCTTTGTGCAGAATTTTTCGTATTGCCAATTGTTTAGCTTGGTTGCTTGGGATCCCGTTTCATGGCCAGGCAATGATTTTTATCTTTGCCTGCGTCAGACCGATGATGGGGTAAAGGCTGCAGCCACTGATGCCATGCGAGTTTTTACTGGCGTAGAAGGTGAGTACTGCCCGAAAAGTTATAAATATTTGCCGCCAAAAGATTATGAAAACTGGCTAGAGGTGGTCAAAATAAGTAATTTAATTCTGTGGCAATAGATGCAGAAAAAATAGCGCGAGTGGCTTCAATAGGGGCTGTACACTAATGCACACAGCCTCTTGTTCCTGTATTAATCGTTGAAAGTTTGATTTCAATCAATTTGATTTTATTAAGCGCGAAAGTGCCGCAGTAAAATTTCTCTTAATGGCAGATAATAAGCTTATGGCAGGGCTTATATTTTGGTTGGGGTGCAAATGAAAACGGTTCTTGTGTCGCTATTATTTTTGGTGCTGTTGCTGTGGGGCGTTAGCTTTACCCATGCGGATAACGTCAATATTCTTTGGCTTATACGCCAAGATGCTCTCAATCTCACAGGCTTTTTAGCTATTTCTTTTATGTCTTTGGCGGTATTTCTTTCCATTCGTCCTAAATGGGTAGAAAAGCCTTTAGGCGGTTTGGATCGCATGTATCGTGTGCATAAATGGGCTGGCATTATTGCTCTGGGGTTTGCTATTGCGCATTGGTTCACGAAAGAAATCATTGGCGATATTTTAAAATCCACCATAGGTAAAGCAGGCAAGGTTCCTAAGGATGACTTTACCGAATTTTTTGAAATGCTTCGTCATGTTGCCAAAGACGTTGGCGAGTGGGCATTTTATGTGTTTATCGCCATGGTGGTTTTGGCTTTGTGGAAGCGTTTTCCTTATCGCCCGTGGCAGTTACTTCATAAAGCCATGCCTGTGATTTATATCGCCTTGGTGTTTCACGGTGTATTTTTTGTGCCGCTTTATCTTTGGGTTCAGCCGCTGGGTTGGTTTTTAGCGATAGTGATGAGCGTTGGCTTGTATGCAAGCGTGATTGCGCTGCTTGGTCGCATTGGCATGAGTAACCGAAACTTTGGCCGTATTCTCGAAGTGCAAACACCCAGCCTTGCCGTGGTTAGTTTGAAGCTGGCTTTAGAACAGCCTTGGCATCATCGTTCTGGACAATTTGCTTTTTTGCGTTTTTCAGAGCGCGAAGGTGCGCATCCATTTACGATTGCCAGTGCCGAAAATGACGATAATACGCTTGATTTTCATATTAAAGCTTTAGGCGATTTTACGCAGGGATTGGCCAGTAAAATTCAGCAAGGCCAGCGGGTCGAAGTCGAAGGGCCTTATGGTCAGTTCCAATTAAATCTCGCGAAAAAAAATAAAAAGCAAGTTTGGATTGCAGGTGGAATAGGGCTGACGCCTTTTCTGGCGTGGCTGGAGTCTATGCAGAAGGATGTAAATAATAACCTTGAGGCGGATCTGCATTATTGTACCCAAGACAGTGTCAATGATCCTTTTGTCATAAAACTGCGCAATCTTTGTGAGGTTGTGCCGAATGTTAAATTACACATATATGGCAGCAAGCAAGGGCAGAAATTAACAGCAGAGCAGCTTGGTATTGAGTCTGCTAAAGATGCAGAGATTTGGTTTTGTGGCCCTGTGGGGCTGGCGGATAAATTGCGAAAAGAATTGACTGAAACAGGAAAGTCGGTGTCATTTCATCAAGAATTATTTGAAATGAGATAAATTATTGTTAGCCATTTTTTTTTGGGGGTTAGGGTCAGATGAACCGAAGATGAATGCCAGGTTCAGCTTTGGTTCAGTTTGGTTTTGTTAATCTGACATAAATACCAAAACACTCATGGAGAACCAAGATGCAAACCCCCAAGCTATTTAATAACACTCTTGCCGTTTTAATTCTTTTTGCTGCTTTACCTGTTTCACATGCAGGTCCTCAGGATTTATTGGCGGAATACCAGCAAGCCTCTGCGCAAAAGCTTTCTATAGAAAGAGGCAAGTATTTGCACACGCAAAACTTTGCACAGGGTAAAGCCGACACTCCTGCATGCACGAGCTGTCATGGGAAAAGCCCGCTTGATTCAGGCAAGACATTAACAGGCAAACGGATTGAGCCCATGGCGGTGTCTGTTAGCCCAAATCGCTATCAGGATCGCGCTAAAGTTGAAAAATGGTTTAAACGTAATTGTACCGAAGTGTTAGGACGCGAATGCACCGCTCAGGAAAAAGGCGATTGGTTAAGCTACATGCTGTCACTGTGAGGTGGATTATGAACATTCCTAAAATCAATTTAATTTATATTTTTGGTTCTGTCATTGCCGCTTCGGCGCTGCTCTATTCAAAGGCGCAGGCTGACGGTCATTATTTTCCTCCTATTAAAGACCCTGTGGTGCTGGAGGAATGTGGCAGCTGTCATTTGGCTTTTCCTGCGGCGCTGCTTCCTGCGCGCTCATGGGACAGAATGATGAATGAGCTTGATAACCATTTTGGTGATGATGCCAGTTTAACGCCTGAATTGAACCAGCATGTGCGTCAGTATTTAATGCAAAATGCCGCAGAAAGTAACAGGCGTGGCACAAAATGGATTCGTGATTTAGCGGATAATGCCAGCCCTCAGCGTATTACGGAATTACCAAAATGGAAAAGAGAACACCGTAAAGTAAAGGATTGGGAATGGCAGCAAGCGGATGTTAAAACCAAATCAAACTGCGCGGCCTGTCATGATGATGCTGAGCGAGGTTACTTTGATGACTAGCTTCGGCTAGTTATTTAAACTCTCGTCCCTCACCTTTTTCTTCGTGCGTGATGCCATCGCGAATATGGTAAATGCGCTTAAAGGTGGGGATGATTTTTTCATCGTGTGTTACCACAATCACGGCGGTCTGATAACGCTGTGCCATATCATTCAAAATCCGAATTACCGCCAGTGCTCGTTCAGAATCCAGAGGTGCAGTGGGTTCGTCGGCCAGAATAACGGGTGGGCGATTAACCAAGCCGCGCGCAATGGCTACGCGCTGTTGTTCGCCGCCTGAGAGTTGGCTGGGCATTGCTTGCGCGCGGTGCTGAACATCCAGCGCGGTTAATAATTCCAATGCACGCTCACGCGCTTCTTCGTTTGGCACGCCTGCGAGCATGGGCAGCAAAGCGACGTTGTCGATCACATTTAAAAAAGGAATAAGGTAGGGCGCTTGAAAGACGAAGCCAATGTTGTCGCGGCGCAGTGCGCGTAAATCTTTTATTTTCCAGTCGCCATCGAAAATAACTTTATCGCCCAGTTGCATTCGCCCTTGGGTGGGAGTGATTACCGCGCCTAAGCATTTCAGCAAGGTGCTTTTCCCTGAGCCTGAAGGCCCAATCAAGCCAACCACTTCGCCAGGCTGTACGCGCATATTGACGTTTTTTAATGCCAGTACGGCGGTATCGCCTTCGCCGTATTGTTTGCTTAAATTTTCGATCAAAATACCTTGGTTCATGGCATTATCCTATGGCTTCTGCGGGGTCGATTTTTAAGGCAATACGAATCGCCACAAGACTTGCCAGTACGCAAATTATTTGCACTGCTAAAAAGCCCAAAATGGCATCCACAGGAAGCATCAAAACGTATTTTGGAAATAAAGGTGCGGCAAAGGTGGCGGTAATTTTGCCGACGACAAAACCTAAAACACCCAGCAGTAGGGCTTGCTGCAAAATCATATTGGCAATGGTGATGTTTTTTGTGCCGATTAATTTTAATACGGCAATTTCTCGAATTTTATCCATGGTCAGGCTGTAAATAATAAAGGCCACGATGGCGGCGCTGACCACGGCCAAAATCACCAAAAACATGCCGATTTGTTTGGCGGAAGTGGCAATTAATTTGCCGATCAGAATTTGTTCCATTTGCGCTTTGGTGTACA
>JAYRHO010000431.1:0-2112 GCA_041907245.1 Saccharospirillaceae bacterium | reverse complement strand
TTATCGGTTAATTGAATATCAAAACTGCCCTGCCCTGGCACATCAAAACGATAAGAATAAGGGCCATGCTCAGAAAAATCGTAACCCGAATAGGGGCTAAGCGGCACAAAGGGCGATTCGCCCGTTTCTTCTAAAATAATTTCTTGGCCATTGCCTACGGAAAAACCCGAGCCTAAATCGCCCGATATTTCGATATTTAAATCCTCACCGTTAAGCGCAATGATGCTGAGCTTTTGCCCATCGCTTTTGGCCACTATGCCCATAGCCTGAAAATCGTAATTGGCATTGATACGATCGGCCAAAAAATCAGGGGTCATGGGGCTTGGCACTTGCTCAGGGTAATTGGCCATGTATTTGGTTTGACTTGGGCCTAGGGTGTCGGTCAATACCACGCCGTTTATATAAATGTTTTCGGGTAAAAACGGGTTGCTGTCCTGAACAAAATTGGTCAGCTCTAGGGTGGTGCGCGCACTGGCATGCACGCCTTCGCGTTTATTTATTTCAGTGGCAATGTCTTTGGCGCTGGCGTTTGCGGGTGTGCTAATCGCAGGTGATGTGGTTACCTGCCCTGTTCTTGGGTCTGTAAAAGAAATAGCAAAACGCTCGGCGGCAAAACCGTTTTGCGCAGTGACGGTAGGCGCAGGTGCAAGAGCTTGAAAAGTCGGCTGATGCGCTAAAAAACCGCCAAAGCTGGTAAAGGCCAAACGCCCGGTATTTTCAGGCAAAATTTTATTGCTGATGCCGGGCGTAAAACGCTGATTCATTAAAGGCGGAAACAGCGGAATAGGATGGCCCGGGTCGGAATTATCCAGCACGTCGTAAGTGGTGGGCGAGGTAAAAACCACTTTAATAGGCGGTGTTAATTCGCCCTGTTTGGCAAAATACGGTGTGCTGGTGTCGTACACTTTCGGCTGAGTAATTTTGCCGTTGCCGGTGTTGCCCAAAGACGCACCCGCAACCACGGGCGAGGCCACCGCAATTTGTTCGGCGCGCGTAAGATTTAAGGCTAAATCGCTCGCGCCTGTGCCTGTTGGGCTTAATAAAAATTTATCGCCCGCTTTAAAACTGCCCGCTTCAAAACGCAGTTCAAAACCATCCAGCTCCACACTCACAGGAAAGCTATCACTGATGGAGCTGGTTTTTACTATTTCGCCGTCACTGACGCGCGTGATGCGATAGCTGTAATTATTAGGGCCTGGAAATTCCAATTTGTAATCGCTGGCGGTGAGCACGTTGGTGTCTTTGATGTGCACAGAAATTACGCGGTCTGGCGGCCTGGCGTTATTGGCGTCGCTTTGTACGCGCAGATAGGTTTTTTGTGGCTCGTTCATGTCGGTGAAATAATCCACCCCTTTGCGGCCGTCGTAGTCCAAACCGAGCTTATGCTGCTCATTAAAAGTTTGATTGATAACCAAGGCCAAGCGCCCCATTTCATTGCGTGCGGGGTCGAGCACTTCGCGGCGAAAATCCAGCGTGCCGCCCAATTTTCCGCCCTCGATGGAGCTGGATATTTGTTCGCTGCGATCGCCTGCTTTCATAAATAATTGCACGCGGCTGGGGTCGGTGGTGCCTGCGGCGGCGTAGAGCGTATGGTAGGACTTGCCCACCACCAAGGGTTGGCCTTTGCCGATGGTGATGTTCCACACCATGTTGTCCTGCTCGGACACATTCACCGATACTTTTTCAGCCAGTTTTTTCACCAATAAATCGCGGCGATCGAGCAAGTCGTTGGGCTTGATGCCCTGCAAAGAGGCCGAAGCAATTTGAATTTGCTCGTTGAGTTCTGCCACTGCTTTGGCAATTTCAGTGATTTCTTCGGCCAGCACCGTTATTTGGCCGTTCACTATGCGATTTTGCGCGTTCAAGCGATCGTCAATCAGCTTAAAACGATCAATTAAGCCTTGGCTTTCGCTAAGTAGCACCGAGCGCGCTGGCAAGGAGGCGGGGTCGTCGCTGACGGTTTGCAGCGCGCCAAACATTTTTTCAAGCCCAGGCTGAATGCCCGTTTTGGAGTCGGCCAGTAGGCTGTCGATTTGCCCTGCGTTGGTGGCCAGAGTGTCAAACTTATGAAAGCTGGCGTTATCGCGCCACAGCTGGCTGGTTAGAAACTGA
>JAYRHO010000430.1:0-5311 GCA_041907245.1 Saccharospirillaceae bacterium | reverse complement strand
TTCGACATTTTTTCGCCATCGACGCGCACCGCACCTGCGTGCGTCCAAGTGTTGACGAATTTTTTGCCATGCGCCGCTTCGGACTGGGCAATTTCGTTTTCATGGTGCGGGAATTTTAAATCTGGGCCACCACCGTGAATATCGAAGGTTTCGCCTAAGCATTTGTGCGTCATCGCCGAGCATTCAATATGCCAACCTGGGCGGCCAATGCCCCAAGGGGAATCCCAGTGTGGCTCAGAAGGCTTGGCGGCTTTCCACAGTACAAAGTCCAGCGGATCGCGTTTACGTTCGTCAATTTCAATGCGCGCACCTGCGGCTAATTCGTCCAGTACTTTGCCAGAAAGTTTGCCGTATTCTTTAAAATTGCGCACGGCGTAATACAAATCACCATTGGGCGCCGCATAAGCAAAACCTTTTTGCTCCAAGGTTTTATTCATTTCTAAAATTTCATCAATATGATCGGTAGCACGCGGCTCGGCATCGGGTGGCAAAATGCCCAGCTTGGCAAAATCTTCGTGCATGGCCGTGATAAATTCTTCGGTTAATGCTTTAAAAGGCACACCGCGTTCATTAGCACGATTAATAATTTTGTCGTCGATATCGGTGATGTTACGAATGTATTTCACCTTATAACCACGATGACGCAAATAACGCACAATGGCATCAAAGGCGGTGGTGACTCGCGCATGGCCCAAATGGCAAAAGTCGTACACTGTCATACCGCAGACATACAAACCCACCTCGCCTTCTACAATGGGTTTAAAGGTTTCTTTTTGACGTGTGAGCGTGTTGTAAATTTGAATACTCATAATGTTCCGCACTGTTTTATGGCGGCCTATGGCCGCCGCTACCAATAAGGGCAATGTTTTTGCAAGGCCGTTTTAAAACACGATCTGGGCGCAGGCAATGCGCCCCTACCAACAAGGCTGTTATTCTTCTTGCGCCAAGCCTTTATCTTCTTTTAAACCAATGGTCAGGTTAAATACGGGGTGCTCGAAGCGGTGGTCGTAACGATCGGCCACATAATAACCTTCACGCTCAAATTGGAAATTGCTTTCGGGCTTTACTTCAACCAGCGCAGGCTCAGCCCAAGCGGTTTTTACGGTCAGTGAATGCGGGTTCACATAATCCATAAAATCGCCTTCGGTTTTATCTGGGCTTTGGTGCGTAAATAAACGCTCATAAATACGCAATTCCACGGGCTTGCTGTGCGTTGCCGATACCCAATGCACGACGCCTTTAGGATTGATTTCATCGGCTGGGTTTTTACCCAGCGTGCCTTCAATCAATTTAGCGCGCACCAGTGTGACGTCGCCTTGCGCATTTTTCTCGTAGCTCGTGGCTTCCAGCACATAAGCATGACGCAGGCGAATGCGATTGCCTGGCGTAAATTTTTTCTTGAATTTCTTGCTGTATTCTTCTTTGAAATCGTTCTGGTCGATATACAGCTCTTTAGTAAATGGCATATCGCGGCTGCCTAAATCCAAATCAGGATGATAAGGCGCACTGAGCATTTCTACATGATTATCGGCAAGGTTTTCAATCACCACTTTAAGCGGATTGATCACCACCATCGCGCGCGGTGCGTTGTTATTTAAATCGGTGCGCACGGCGTGTTCGAGCATGGCAATATCAACCATGCCATCGCTGCGGCTAACGCCAATCATATCGCAGAAATTACGAATGGATGCGGGGGTAAAACCACGACGGCGCATTCCTGCAATAGTGGGCATACGCGGATCGTTCCAGCCCTTCACTACTTTGTCATCGACTAATTTTTTTAATTTGCGCTTGGAGGTCACCGTGTAGTCCAAATTCAAACGACCAAATTCGTACTGACGTGGGCGCGCAGGCACGGGCAAATTATCAATGTACCAATCGTACAAAGGCTTATGATCTTCAAACTCCAGCGTGCAAATAGAATGGGTAATGCCTTCGATGGCATCGGACTGCCCATGCGTAAAATCGTACATGGGATAAATGCACCATTTATCGCCCGTTTGATGATGATGCGCTTTACGGATGCGATACAACATCGGATCGCGCAGATTGATATTGGGTGAAGCCATATCAATTTTGGCACGCAGTGAACACTGGCCTTCGTCAAACTCGCCTTTGCGCATACGCTCAAATAATTCTAAGTTTTCGGTCACGCTGCGATCGCGATACGGGCTGTTTTTGCCAGGCTCGGTTAGGGTGCCACGATATTCACGCACTTGTTCGGCGTTTAAATCACAGACATAGGCCTTGCCTTGTTTAATTAAATAAATTGCCCATTCGTGCAGCTGGTCAAAATAATCCGAGGCGTAATGAATATCCCCTGCCCACTCAAAACCCAGCCAGCGCACGTCTTCTTTAATGGAATCGATAAACTCTTGGTTTTCTTTTTCGGGGTTGGTGTCGTCAAAGCGCAAATTGCACTTGCCACCAAACTGCTTGGCTAAACCAAAATTCAAACAGATGGATTTGGCATGACCCACATGCAAATAGCCGTTAGGCTCAGGCGGAAAGCGCGTCACTATCTGGCTGTGCTTGCCTGTTCTTAGGTCGTCTTCGATGATCTTGGCGATAAAGTTGTTGCTAACGATAGAGTCTGTCATAACCGTCCGTCTTAATTCCGTTCGAGGGCTGCTTGGAGCGTAAAAAACGGCTATTATACGCGCTTTCTAAATTTACGATACGCACCCAGAGGCCTCTATGATCCTGTTCAAGACCAATTTTGGCGACATCAAAATCGAATTAGACTTTGAAAAAGCCCCGAAAACCGCTGCCAACTTCCAGCAATACGTTGAAGAAGGCTTCTACAACGGCGTGATTTTCCACCGCGTCATCAACGGCTTTATGATTCAAGGCGGTGGCATGTTGCCTGGTATGGTGCAAAAAGACACGCGTGATACCATCGAAAACGAAGCCGATAACGGCCTGAAAAATGAAGTCGGCACTTTGGCGATGGCGCGCACCAGCGATCCTCACTCAGCCAGCGCTCAGTTTTTCATCAACGTCGCCAACAACGACTTTTTAAACCATCGCCGTAAAAACACCCACGACTGGGGCTACGCCGTATTTGGTAAAGTGGTTGACGGTATGGATGTGGTAAATCGCATCAAAGCCGTTAAAACCACCAGTCGCAACGGCCACCAAGATGTGCCCGTCGAAGACGTAATCATTGTAAAAGCAGAAGTTATCTAATACTTCGTACGTTTATATCTGTGTGGCGGCGCGCACTGAACGCCCTGTGGAGGCCAATGGCCTTCGCTACGGTAAACGCCGCCCTCAATGTCCAGTCCAGCCCAACCCATTCACCCTTAAAAATTAATATGCCTATCTACTTCATTTCCGACCTGCATTTACAAGAATCTCATCCTGCTATGACTCAAGGTTTCTTTCATTTTTTAGAAAACCTAAAAGACGCCGAGGCTTTGTATATCTTGGGGGATTTTTTTGAGGTGTGGATTGGCGATGATTACGAAACGCCTTTTATTAAAAGCGTAAAAGACGCACTTGCGGCCTTGAGTGCGCGCGGCGTGAAGCTTTATTTGCTGCACGGTAATCGGGATTTTGCCTTAGGTGAGCTGTTTTGCGCGCAAACAGGCGCAGAAATTTTGCCCGACCCTTGTGTTGTTAAAGTGCAAGATACGCAAGTATTGTTAATGCACGGCGACAGCCTTTGCACCGCCGATCTTGCCTATATGAAGATGCGCCCGATGTTGCGCAATCCGATGATGATCAAACAACTGCTTAGCCAAAGCATCGAAAATCGTTTGGCCATGGCCGCTCGCATGCGCGGTGAAAGCCAAAAAGGCAACGCCATGAAAGCCGCTGAAATTATGGATGTCACCCCTGAGGAAGTGGATAAAGTACTGAGCGAAAAAGCCGTCGCGGTGATGATTCACGGCCACACGCACCGCCCTTTCGATCATCATTGGCAGCATGAAGGCCAAGCGCGTCGCCGCCTCGTACTGGGAGATTGGAGCGACACTCAGGGCTGGATGATTCGTGCAGAAAACAATCAGTTTGAATTGAAATCTTTTTCGCTTTAAAGGCCGATTTGGCCGCCACACAGCACAAACACAGGCGGCCATTTTTTAAATCAGCACAACCTTTGCTTGGGCTTAAAAAATCTGCGGCTCGGCTTCAAGCTCCACGCCAAATTGCTCCTGCACCTTGGCCACCACTTTATCGCGCAGCGCCATCACTTCGGCAAAACTGGCTTTGCCATTGCTGGTTAAAACCAAAGCTTGTTTATCGTGCATGCGCACATTGCCATGCCATTGGCCTTTAAAACCCGCTTGCTCGATCAGCCAGCCTGCGGCCAATTTTACCTTGTCTTCCTGTGCATAGTGCGGCATCTGTGGAAAAGCCTGAATTAATTCCTGAAATTTTTCGCAGCAGATAATAGGATTTTTAAAAAAAGAGCCAACATTGGGCCAGTCTTTGGGGTCGGGTAATTTGCTTTGCCGAATAGCAATAACCTGAGCAATAAGCTGCGCGGGGGTGACTTGCGCAGACTCTGGCAGCAAGCCATAACTTAAATTAGGGCTAAATGTTTTGGGCAAGCGAAACACCACCGCAGTGATAATAAAATCACCCGCCAAAGCGCCTTTAAAAATAGAATCGCGATAGGCAAATAAACAGTCTTTTCCTGCAATACTTTCTTCTTTGCCTGTACTGATGCGCACGCCCTGCACCTGGGCAATAAAATCCGCGACCTCAACGCCATAAGCGCCGATATTTTGCACAGGAGCCGCACCGACTGTGCCAGGAATTAACGCTAAATTTTCCAAGCCATGACCGTACAGAATGCTTTGCAGTACCCAGTCGTGCCAATTCTTTCCTGCTCCAACTTTCAGCCAAGCATGGTGCGCGTCTTCTTTTTCAAGCGTTAGGCTTTGGTCCACACTTTTTAAGACGAGCGCATGCACATCGCCTGCCAGCAAAATGTTGGAGCCACCGCCCAAGATTTTAATGGGTAAATTTTGCTCTTTGGCAAAACGTAAATGTATTTGCAATTCCGCAACTGAGGAAAAAGTCGCAAAAAACTGCGCGTGTGCAGGCAAAGCCAAGGTATTGAGGGCGCGCAAATCAACCTGAGTTTGCATCATAATTTTTGCCGAATATCGGCCAAGAGATTGGTGCAAGCGTCTTCGAGCATATCCAATACTTTTTCAAAGCCTTGATCACCACCGTAGTAAGGATCAGGCACTTCGCTGCTGTACTCGTCGCTGCCAAAGGTTTTTAAAAACAGCTGCGGTTCTGTGCGCGCTTGCGCAGGCTTAATGGCTTTTAGATCCGACAAATTGTCGTAATCCAT
>JAYRHO010000429.1:0-8451 GCA_041907245.1 Saccharospirillaceae bacterium | reverse complement strand
GATCGTGCTTTGTGGCAAAATCGCATTCAGCCATTAGCACAAAGCTTATTGCACAGCGCCAAAAACAGAACACTAAAAACCCCTATCCAGCTCGACGCTCAGGATATTCCCGCGTTAACTTTGGCGTTGGTTTACCCTGATCGCATCGGCCAAAGGCGCAAAAACAGCGAGAGTTTTTATCTAAGCAATGGCCGAGGCGCCACCCTCAAACAAGACTCCGATCTTATTCAGGCCAGCTATCTTATCGGTCTTGAGCTCAGCCTTAATAAAAGTGCCCTGGTGCATTTAGCCATCGAGTTGCCAGAGCGACTACTGGCAACACTTGAATCAATTAGCCCTGAATTATTTTCACAAGAAACGCAAATTGGCTTTCAAGAAAATGGCCAATATCTGGCTTACAGCCATAAAAAACTGGGCACGTTAATACTGGAAAGCCAAAAACTCCCAAGCTTAAATGCACAGCAATGGCAAAGCGCATGGCGTGCGTACATTAAAGAAAAAGGTCTGAGTTTACTCACTTGGGACGATGCGGCACTGCAACTCAAAAATCGACTGCACTATGCTCAGCTGTATTTAGGTGATTCTTGGCCCAATGTCGATGATGCCAGCTTACTGGACAACCTAGATGATTGGTTATTGCCGCTCTTACAAGATGCGCGTCATGGTAAAGATTTAGCTAAAATCTCTGTGCAGCAAGCGCTTGAAAATCTTTTAGAGTGGTCGAAAAAAAATGAATTAGAACGCCTGCTGCCCACCCAGATAAAAGTTCCAAGTGGTTCACTGGTGAAAATCGACTATCAGCAAAACCCTCCCGTATTGGCCGTGAAATTACAAGAAATGTTTGGCTATGAAGGTCAGCCTGCGGTACTAAATGGCAAGCTGCCGCTTTTGATTCATCTGCTGTCGCCCGCGCAAAGACTCTTACAGGTTACCGCTGATTTACCGCACTTCTGGCGCAATACCTACCAAGATGTGCGCAAAGACATGCGCGGGCGTTACCCCAAACACCCCTGGCCTGAAGATCCATTACAAGCCACGGCCACCAAATACACCAAAAATAAAAGCTAAGGCTCCTGCGCGGTTTGATAATTTTGGCAATCCAGTGTGCTTAGATTTTTTTCTTTACGATATAAATAAGCAGGCAGCTGCACCTGAGCCAAAGCACGTTGCCTACGGTTCTCACTCACAGGCTCAGCGCTTAGGGTTAATTTTTTTTGCTTCGCATCATAATGCCCCGCCACGGCCTTTTTATTGGGCTCTAAAATGGTTACGCCATCGTCTTCGAGTAAGGCAAACAAATCATAAAACTGCAACAGTGCTCGCCCAGGGCTGGACGAATCAGCCAATAAATCGCGTCCAACCATAGTATGACAAGAAGACACACCAGCAAGGCTTAATAAAGTAGGAGCAAGGTCAATTTGACTGCTAATGGTCGAGAGCTTTTTTGAGGCAATTCCAGCCCCTAAAATTAGACCGGGTATTTTAAATTTTTCAATAGGAATCAAATTGCTACCGTAAGCACGGTTATCGTGATCTGCAACAATTAAAAAGACCGTATTTTGCCAATATGCACGAGTTTTGGCGGTGGCAATAAAACGCCCTGTCGCCCAGTCAGCGTATTTAACCGCGTTATTGACGGTTGCTTTGGGTTGCTCATACAAAACAATGCGATTATCAGGAAACTCAAAGGGCTCATGATTGCTAGAGGTAAAAATTAAACTAAAAAATGATTTTCCTGTATCGTTAAGTTTATTTAACTCTTCATCGGCTCGCTCAAATAAATCTTCATCACTGGCACCCCAGCTGCCAATAAACAAACCGTTTTTATCGGATTTCTTAATATCATTCAGATCCACAATGCTGTTAAAGCCATTACCAACAAAAAAGGTGCGCATATCATCAAAATGCGACTCACCACCATATATAAACTGTGTGGTATAGCCTTTTTTCGCCAGTACACTGGCAATATTAGTGAAATGATTTTGGCTTTTAGAAAGCTTAACCGTACTTTGAGCTGGAGTCGGCGCAAAACCTGCAACCACCGCCTCAATACCCCGCACCGAGCGTGTGCCTGTTGCATAAAGATTTTCAAACCAAACTCCTTCCTCTTTAAGCTTTTCAAGCTCAGGTGTCACAGGCAGGCCACCTAAAGATTGCACAAAGGTTGCACCTAGACTCTCCTCCAATATAATCACAACATTCAGAGGTTTTTTGGCTGAGTTAACGGCTTTTTGAAAATGTAAAGTGGGGTAATTGGCATTATCAAAACGATATTTTTTTAACCATGGCCAAGCCATGCTGTATTGCAGTGTTTGGGCGATTTCTTGCTTGCCATAGATATCGCTAGAGTGCGCTTCATACTGCATACTATTTAAGGCGTAAAGCAGCGAATAGGCTGAATTGATAACCAAAGAATTAACCATCGTATCTGTGGTAATAGCAAATACAGCGGGGTTGGCGGGGCGATGTTGCAAACTAGAGCGAATCCCAAGAGCCACTAAGATCAACAGTAAAAAACTTGCCATGACACTAGGCAATGGTCGCCAAAGAGTTAGATTCTGTTCGCGCACCCTAAAAAGTTTTATAAAATGGTAAGACAATAAAATAAAAAGTGAAAAGCCGATAATCAAAGTTATTTTAAAACCTTGCCACAGCATAAAAAAAACTTCTTTAGGAAAACGTAAATACTCAATATAAAGACGATTGGGCCTTAGATCGTATTGCATTAAAAAAGACGGCGTCGATATTTCTAAAAACAGCACGGCTAAAAGCCAAGCAACGCTCCAGCCATAAGTGAACTTAAACCAGATTTTTTTACTGTATAAATGCGCCAAGAAAAAACTTAAAAGCACAGGAAGAACTAAGCCCATGCACATTAAGATGCTATCCGCTCGCACACCTTGAAGCATGATTTCACCCCAACGCTGCGTTGCAAATACACGCTCGTGCTGCCAAAGAAGTAAAAGCGTACGGCTGCTGCTTAGCACCAGCACACCCCAAAAAAACAGCATAACAAGGTGTACATAAGGCCCAGACCAAGCGGCTAAACGTGGTTTTAATAGCGACAACGATTTAAGCGAAAGCATACGACTACCCTAATGCGCTTGTTAAAGCCACCAAGGTAAAATCAAGAAAGTAAAAATTTGGTGAAATTTCAGTAAAAAGTCTTAAAAGGACACCCTAGCGCATACACCTCTGGGTGAATTTGATTGAAGGCTAAAATGCCAATTTTGATGCTGACAAATCTGTTCGACTATGGCCAATCCTAAACCAAAGCCCTGAGGGTGATCCGTTATCCCTCTTTGCGTCACATTGTTAAGCATCGACGCCTCTATCCCCGTGCCCGTATCGCACAACATGATTCCAGTGTTGCTTAAATGCAAAGTGATGGTGCCTTTTTCGGTATGCAACACGGCATTGCGCAGTAAATTATTCAGCACCGCCACAAAAGAAGAAGCAGGCAGTGTGCGTGTTATCCCCGCTTGCGGTAAAAAAACCAAGGTTAAGCCTTTGTGCTCGGCATAAGCGCGCCACACGTCTAACTGTTGCTCAACCAAGTGCTGAACAGGGGCGCTGGCATCCTGAGCCGCCAGCGAGTCAGGTGTACGCGCCAATTGTAAAAACAGTTCAATTTGACGTTGCATGGCATTCAGTGCCGCATTCATACGCGGCAATTGCTTTTGTATTTGCGCAGAGTTTTGCTCCAACTGCAACATATCCAATGCGGCGCGCAACACCATCATCGGGGTGCGCAATTCATGACTCACATTGGCTGAAAACTGTTGCTCTCGCCATAACAGCTCTTGAATGCGCACACGATGAAATTCCAAAGCTTCCGCCAGCTGCCCTATTTCATCCGCCGTAAAAATCTTAGGAGGCAGCGCTGCCTGCTGCTGCGGCAAGCTACGCACATAAAGCGCCAGCCGTGAAATGGGCTGCATAATATGTTTGGTTAAGGTTTTGGAAATAAAAAAACCAAACAGCAACAAAGCGATTACCGCAACAACCAAAAGCCTAATTACTAAGTTTTCGTAGTACTCAAATTCATCTTGATTCTGCACCAAAAGAAAGGTCCAGCCCTGTTGTTTTTGAATAAAAAAATTGTAAGCATTGTCGTCATCAACCCACTCATGCCCACCCTCGGCATAATCTAAAAAAACAGATGGGATAAGGTGCGTATCGGTATCGGGGTATTGATAGTAGGTTAGTCCTTTTGCCTGAGAAACAACGACTTTTTCGCTACTTTGATACAGATTGCGATAATGCTGTAAATCGCTTTCTAAATGCCGGTAAAACAAAGAGCGCTCAAACCAAAAAACAATCAACAACAAACTTAATGCGGCAACCAAAGTAATGGTAACAATCACGGCATTGATCGTTAGCATTAAGCGTGTACGGATGGTTAATGGCACGGTTTAATCCTCCAATGCCAAACGATAGCCGACACCATGAACCGTGTGCAGCAAGGGCTTGTCGGCTTGACGATCCAGTTTTTCACGCAGCAAATACATATGCGTTTTTAGGCTGTTAGTGTCGGGCGGTTCATCTTGCCACAGCTCATAAAGCAGCGTTTCGCGCGATACCACCTGCGGCGAATGACGCAGTAATATTTCTAAAATCCGAAAACATTTTGGGTTTAGATTTAAATCAACACCACCACGCTTGGCCGATTTATTTCCTAAATCTACGGTTAAATCCGCCAGTGTTTGCGTTCTATCTAGCCGTTTACTGCGCTTTAATATCGCCAAAATGCGCAGCCATAACTCAGATAACGCAAAGGGCTTTACTAAATAATCGTCTGCGCCCATAAGAAAGCCTTGCTCTTTATCGTAAAGCGTATCACGCGCGGTGAGCATAATAATGGGCAGAGTATATTGTTGATCACGCAAAGTTTTACAAAGCGTAAAGCCATCCATTTTCGGCAAAGCCACGTCCAGTACCAAAATATCGTATTCGTTTTTTTGTAAAAAATGCAGCGCACTAACACCGTCTAGCGCGCTGTCTACCGTGCAGTTTTTAAGCGCCAAGTAATCAACCACATTGGTTAAAATATCGATATTGTCTTCAACTACTAAGATCCGACTCATGCCTTTAACCTAAAAAAGCAGTTTAACTGCGGCTAAAAAAGTGACCAATTCAAAAGCGCGTTTTACCAAAGCATTTCCCGCCAAAATGGAAGAATGTGCGCCCAAAAAACCACCGATAAGCGAGCCTATAAGCAAAGCAGGCAACCAGCTCCACTGCACTGGTGCCATCACGCCCATGCTTAAAGCGCCCGTGGCGTTCCACACCAGCCCCACTCCCACCATGGTAATGGCCACGGCTTTTTTGTAATCCAAGCCGAACCAGTACACCAGCCACAAGGTCACAAATAAACCACTGCCAGCCGAGAGCGCGCCGTTCATAAAACCAAAACTAAAAAGTACCAGCGCCCCCAAAACATAGCCTTTTACGGTGCGATTTTTGGCTTGGGCTTCTTGCCCCAAATTGGGTTTAAACACCGAATACAGCACCAAAGCCAAGGTCAGCACCCCCAGGGCTTTTTGTGCGTAGCGTGGATTGACATCCAAAATAAAAAGCACACCCACCAGCACCGCAGGTGCACCGACAACACAAACCAACAGCAACAGCCCTAGATCCAAATGCCCCTCTTTAAGATGACGCGCCGTCGCTCCTGCCCCCAGCGCCACTGTGGCGATTTTGTGAGTGGCCAAAGCCAGCGGAAAAGGCAAGCCTAAAAAAATCAGGGCGGGCAGTTGTATTAACCCCGCGCCGCCCCCAGCTAGGGCAGAGAACCAATTGGCAACCAGTGCCACCAGAAAAAGTACGATTTGTTCGGTATAATCCATACAACACTCAAATGGAGAAAATGATGCAATACGCCCTGTACTACTTCGACTCTTGCCCTTACTGCCAGCGCGTACTTAAAGTTTTGCCTGAGCTTAAAGTGAAAGTTGAAAAACGCAACGTCAAAGACGAACCCAAATGGCACCAAGAAAAGCTCGACGCCACGGGTTCAAGCCAAGTGCCCTGCCTGAAAATTACCGACAACCAAGGCCAGGTGCAGTGGTTGTTTGAGTCGATGGATATTATCCATTATCTGCAAAAACAATCGGCCTAATGCGGCAACAAGTTGGGGGCAAGCGCTTTTAATTGCGCTTCGCGCTCCAGCCAATCGGGCAGGCATTCTTGCATCAGGGCTTTAAAGCCTGCACCGTGGTCAAAATGCTTTAAATGACACAGCTCATGCACCACCACCAGCTCCAACAAAGCCTCTGGCAGCTGCATTAAATTCAAATTTAAATTAATCGTACCGCGCAAGGACAAACTGCCCCAGCGCGAGCGCATTTTTTTTACCCGCAAGATTGGGCGAGCCTTGGCGTAGGGCGCAAACCTAGGCCACCAGCGCGAAATCATCCGTTCGTAATCGTACAGCGCCATTTGTTTAAGCTGCTGCTCGATGAGTTTTTTTGCAGAAAACGCATCCAGCCCCTGAGGAATCCACAAAATTTGCTGCGAAAACAGCACTTCATTAAAAGCGCTTTCCTCGACTTTAAGCCTGCGCCCTTTAAATAAAATTTCAGTTAGCGGCTGCTGTTGCTGAGCTTGCAAGCTCACACGTTTTTCTTGCAGCCACGCACTGTGCTGCTGCACAAAAGCCAACACCTGCGCCTTGGGCGTGCCATAAGGAATACGCAGCTCGATTTCGGCTTTGGGATTGAGGCTTAAACGCAGGCTTTTGCGCTTTTGCACCTGTATGTGCACCAGCACATCTTCTTGCCCAAGACGTAAGCTGAGGACTTGCCGCTGTAGACTGCGAGTATTCATGTTAGGATGGGCGCTATTTTTTGCGGAGGCATGTATGTCGGAACTCAATGATATCCCATCTTTAACCGAAGACGAATTGGAAACCTTAGGCGTGTTGCTCGAAGACGAAGCCGAGCGCCAAGACAGCTTTGATTTTTTTGCTATTCACGGCCTCATTACCGCGCTGGTTGCAGGCCCCAACGACTTCGACGTCAAGCTGGTGTGGGAGCTGGGCTTTGAAGAGCAGCTGGGTTTTTCCAAAGCGGACAAAGACAAGGTCAATGCGCTGTTTTTAAAGCTGGCCAAAGAAATTCAAGCCTGGCTGGACAGCGGCCAAGATTTCCCTGTGCCCTGTGAGCTGACACTGGTCGAAGACGATGACAGCGAAGAATCCCCCATCGAAAGCTGGGCATTAGGCTTTATGACGGGCGTATTGGTCGATGAGGAAAAATGGTACGCGCGCGAAGAGGAAAAAATGGCGCAGCATTTATTCCCCATCATGTACGCCTCGGGCTTGTTTATGGAAGAACCTGAAATGGCCGAAATCGACGAAGACATCGAACTTTCCGACCAAATGTGCAGCAATATTCCCGCTGCGGTCATAGAGCTTTATTTATTACTGCACGCGCAATAAACGCGCGCAGCACTGTCCAAAGGGCGCTTAAGGATTGAGCCGCCCTATTTGCCACGCACCTTGCTCTAGGCGGTATTCCACCCGATCGTGCAACCGATTAGCGCCGCCTTGCCAAAACTCCATACGTTTGGGCTTGACGCGATAACCGCCCCAAAAATCAGGCAGTGGCACTTCGCCTTGGGCAAAACGCGCTTGAGCCTGCGCAAACTGGGCTTCCAAGGTGGCGCGGTCTTTTAAAGGCTGACTCTGCGCCGATGCCCAAGCACCGAGTTGGCTATCGCGTGGGCGCGAGTGAAAATAAGCTTGGCTTTCTTCGCGGCTCAGTTTTTCGACCTGCCCTTGCACCTGCACTTGGCGCTCCATGTTAATCCAAAAGAAATGCAAACTGGCCAAGCCCTCATCGCCTAAATGCTGGCCTTTATAGCTGCGGTAATTGGTGAAAAATAAAAAACCTTCTTATTTCTCTCAGCCAGCTCGCTAAGCACCCAGCTCTTTCCAATTCTTCTTCTACCTCTTACGTAAACAAATTGGGCACGGTCGGCATTTACGACAGCTTGTAACTCGAATAGTTCACTCGTACGCTTGTAGATGGGAGACTCAATTCGCGGACTCTCTAAAGCTGTGCGTGCAATTCTATTGTGGCTAACTTTCTTGGTTCCCTTAGTTGTGATAGCGCTGGTAGGCGACCTGCTTCTTTTCATAGTTCTCTTCAAGAGATTAGCCTATTTAATAGTATAGCTTCTCGTGTTTTTAAGCAAGCTATAAAATACGAGAAGTTTATTAGTTGTCAGTTTTTCTAAAATAGGTAATTTATTCTTATTATTGATTTTAATGGTTAGTTTTAAAGTAAGAACTAATTAAACTTCTCGTATTTTCGAGCTATGCTAAAAATCCGAGAAGTTTACTTATAGACAAGTGAATGACTGAACCGTATCCGCACTAATCTCCAAAAGCTTAAACTCTCTCTTAAACCAGGAGTATGTGCCAAGCAGTTTGTGAGTGGGATCGTT
>JAYRHO010000428.1:0-7326 GCA_041907245.1 Saccharospirillaceae bacterium | reverse complement strand
TCTCATTCGCGTCGGCAAATAATAAACCTTGCTCGCTTTCGGTAGAAAGCAGCAAGGGCTGGTCTTTTTCTTCGATGTTCGCAAGCAGCGCATCGAGCTTGGGCATCAATTCTGCCCAGCTGAGATTATTCGAGTGATAGCAACCCACCAAGCGCACAGGCAAATCAAAACCTTCAAGCGCTGCATTTTGTTGAATTTCCGCAATGATATCCTGCGCCAAGGGCGTAATAATCGCGCAGTCCCTTATCGAGAGCGTTAAATCCACCCCGTTTAAGCGCCCTATTTCATAACTGCTTAGCTGCAAATTATGACGATTTAATACGGTGCGACAGCAGGCCACTAAATTTTTTAGCCAGTCATCTATTTTTCCACGACCGTGCTTTTGATTCATTTCTTGTAAAGATTGAATACGCAATAACAGCAACACATCCTGACAAGGCTCAGATCCCTGCAAACGGGAATTGAGTTTTTTAATAAAGGTATCTCGATTGACAATACCCAGTACGGGGTCGGTTTGAGTTTGTTGTTGCAGCTCATCCAAATGCTTGGCTTCGGTTTCAAATAATACTTTTACGCGCTCTGTTAAACGGTTCATGGCTCGCACCAAGCGTTGAAACTCCAGCGTTTTAGGTTCATCGCTGGTAATAAAACGGCGTTCACCTAAGGCCTCGGCTTGCGCCACGACCTTATCCAACGGACGATTTACGAAACGTAAAAAATAACTGCCCAACAAACCACAAGCGATAGCAATAAGCGCAAACCAAAAAAGCAGTTTTATGGACACTCGCCACAAAGCCGCCAAGGCATAGTCGCTGGCACTTTCAACATAGACAGTGCCGTAAATATTCCAGCCGTCCTGCACTTGCGCCACGCCAACAGGTATTTCAAAACGAATTAAGCGTGAAAACCACAGCGGTACATCCTGCGCTTGTGCTTCTTGATATTTTTCATAGAGCACGCCCCCTTCTGCGCCTTGTAAGCGAATACTCTGATAATGCCCCGTATCAAACTGTGCCGATAACGTCAGTGCCACCACGGTCGGATCTTTATCCAAAGTAGAAAGCGACATGGCCATCGCATTGGCCGCGTCGTTATTTTTTACGCGCAGCTGCTCTTCGTAATAATTGCGCGCCGTCAGACTGCTGATTAAAAAACCACTTAAAAAAGTAAGACTGATGATGGTCAACACGGCCAGCCATAATTGTTTGCTTAATGACATAGGCTATTTCCTTTTTAATACAATCGAATGCCTTCTCGGCTCATACGTTCCAACACTTCTCGCCAAGGCGATAAGCGTGCCGTCGGGCTGGCATTGGCTTTATCTGCGCCATGCCCTGCCCATAATCCTGCGCTATTAAAACTGAATACAGGCTTTAAATCGCTGCGCTCTTTGGCAGGCAAAACCTGATTTAATAAACTGTCTAAAATCAATGGCTGGGCACTGGGGGTCGGATAATACCCTAGCACCATATGAGCCTCAGAAAGGTCACTACTGGGGACGCCAAAGCTGGCGCGTACATAAATCAAGCGTAGCTTTTCTTCGGCAATGCCCAATGCCCGAAGGCTAATATATTGCGCAATCGCCCAGTCTTCACAATCGCCCATACCGTGCGCAAAAAATTCTAATGGCGAAGCCCAATAATCGTTTTTGCCGTACAGCGCACTGTCTTCTTGATAACGAAAGTATTGATGAAAAAAACGATTTACCGCAACGACTTGTTCGGTTTCAGGCAAGGCTTGCGCCGCGAATAGCTGCTTTTGCCATTGTTCTACGCGCTGCTGCGCTTCGCGTGCAGGAAAGCGCTGACGCAGTTGTTGCTGAAATTCAGAAAATTGAATTTTGACTTCGCTGTATAACCAAGGAGGTAAATAAAAAACAGCACAGCACAGCAACAGTGCTACTGTTTTTGATGCTATGCGTTTTTTATTGAAGGTCGAAAACATGGCCGTCCAGCACGAGAAAAACGTGGCTATTAAAGCACATTAACCTTCAGTTGGCTTGCTTGCCGAAAAATGCGCTAAAGAAGACAGCAGCTCATTTTCAGGCTGATTCTTAAATAAATAATGAGAAATTTTGCTCAGTATCGCCCATTGTTTTACCTCGTCTTCGTAAGCCGAGGTAAAAATGACGGCTTTTTTATTCAGCGTGGTTTGTTTTAAGCGCCTTTTTAGTATTTGCCGATCGCAGGCTTGGCTTTTATCTAAATCGACCAATACCAGCTGGTAGACTCCTGTAAGCAGCTGGATATCACTAAGCTCAAGCCCAACCACAACAGGTCGCGCCCAAACTTTGCGCACAAGTTGCGTAAGCCATTGCTGTTGCGGCTCTGAGGCCGCTAAAACCAACACATTCATAAGCATACCTTTTTTATTATTTTTATAGGTTTGGGCTAGTAAGCCTAGCCCAAGGTATGAAAAATACCCGCGTGCTAGTTTTCCTCTTTTTCAGGATGACGTAACAGGTTAATCACCGCCAAAAGCAAACCGCCCCATACCGTCGTCATGGCTATGCTCATCATCACAATGGCTGTGGTACTCATAGGCTGTTCTCCTGCAATTTACGATCTAAGTGCTCATCTAAAATCGCCTCAGCAACAGGCAAACCATCGACATCAGGATGATTTAATGCCGAATTTTTTCCCCAAGGTAATTTGCTTAAAAACCAAGCCAGCACAATGACCGTAATCACCATGCCCCAGCCAAAGGTATTTACAAACCAAGTGGGCATACCGCCGTAGCCATCATTGACGCGTTCTTGGATGGAATGAATCAGGGTATAACCCAAAATAATGGGCGTTAAACCTGCCACCAAAAGCTGCCACTTGCGCCCAACTTTAAAAGAAGACACAGCATTTAAATGATTGCGCAACACAGGCAAGGCATTTACCCCTGCGGATAAACCGATAATCACCACCACCGTTGCCAGCACTATGCCAAAGCTATTGATAAAGGCGTCGGTTATATCCAATAAATTCAAACCTGTTGTGGTGGCAAACAACAGCACCGACAGCACCGCACTGGGAATGCCCACCACCAAAGTCGAGTACAGGCGATTTAATCCTAATTTGTCTTTCACTGCGGATATCACCACTTCCAAAATACTGATTAAGGACGTAAGGCCTGCAAAAACCAAAGACGCAAAAAACAACACTCCCAGCAATTGCCCCATAGGCGCTTGCGATAAAATGGTGGGAAAACCGATAAAAGCCAAACTCGGCCCTGCTTTTGCTACATCCTGCACGGCAATACCCTGCTGCGTGGCGATAAAGCCCAGCGCCGCAAACACACCAATGCCCGCCAAAATTTCAAACGAACTGTTGGCCATCGCTACCACCAAACCGCTGCTGGTGAGATTGGCGTTTTTCTTTAAATAAGAAGCGTAAGTCAGCATGATGCCAAAGCCTACCGACAAGGAAAAAAAGATCTGCCCGTAAGCGGCAATCCAAATCGAGCTGTCGGTTAATTTACTCCAATCGGGTGTAAAGAGCGCATCCAAGCCCTTACTGGCACTGGGTAAAAGCAGCGCCTGCAAAACCAGAAAGCCAAACATCACAAAGAGCAGCGGAATAAAAATTGTCGATATGCGCGCGATGCCTTTTTGCACCCCCAGAGCCAAAAAGCCAATGCAGGTTGCCCAGACTGCAAGCAAGGGCCACAGCACTGCTGGCACATAATCCAACTTGAGCGTTACTTCGTCACTTAGGTGCAAATACTCTTGCAAAAAGAAGGTCTGCGGATCACTGCCCCAAGCCAAATCAAAAGAAAAGAACAGATAAGACAGCGCCCAAGCGATCACCACTGCGTAATAAATAGAGATCACAAAACAAATCAACACCTGCCACCAGCCAAACATTTCGATGCTAGGGTGCAGGCGACGAAAGGCCAAGGGCGGAGCCGCACGAAAACGGTGACCAATGGCATAAAAGAAAAATAACAACGGAATCCCTGCGGTCAACAAAGCGACCAAGTAAGGGATAATAAATGCGCCACCACCATTGGTATAAGCCACATAAGGAAAGCGCCAGATATTACCTAAACCCACCGCAGAGCCGATGGCGGCAAAGATAAAAGCGCCTTGGCCTGCAAAGGTTTCACGAATAGGCAGTGCGCTTTTGGCTGCATCGGATGCCATGTCTAGCCCTCAAAATGATAAAAACGCGGCATTTTAACACAAGCTCGCCCGCATCCTCAGAGCAACCTTCAAGCGGTACAGCACTAACCTGCCTTCTTACGCCCCTGAAGCAATACCAGAGCCGCCGCCACCCCAATAAAGGGCAACATCAGCAGGTTGAGCCACTGCCAGCCCAGGCTTAGCTGCAAAGCGCCCGCGCCCAAGCTGCCCAAGGCCGAGAAACTAAAGACCAGCATGTCATTCATGCCTTGCACGCGCGCACGCTCACTGGGCTGATAGGTTTGCGTCAGCAAATGCGTCGCACCGATAAAGGTAAAATTCCAGCCCACGCCCAACACCACCAACGCCAGCAGAAAATGCGTATAACTGTGCCCAAGCTGAGTCAGCCCCGCCACCAGTACCAGCAACACGCAGCCCAACACAATCACCCGCAGCGAACCCCAATAGCGCAGCAAATGACCTGTAAAAAACGACGGCACAAACATCCCCAACACATGCCACTGAATGACGCTGGCAATGCGAGAAAAATCAAAGCCTGCGGCCTGCATAGCCAAAGGCGTTGCAGTCATAACCAACACCATAACGCCATAACCAATGCTGCCTGCGGCGATGGCGGCGACTAACAGCGGCTGCCTAAGCAACGCTCCGTAGCCGCGCCCACCTGCTTGCTGCGCTGCCGATAACGGCTTTGGCAAAGGCAACAGCAGCACCAACAAGGTGGTAAACAAATACAGCCCCGCCAAAGCCGCAAAAGGCCCGATAAAAGGATCGACGGCAAACCAGGTCTTAGCCCATACCGCTAAATTCGGCCCTAAAAAAGCCGCCAACACCCCGCCACCCATCACCCAAGAAATGGCCTGTGCGTGCTGATGCGGCGGGCACAGCTCCACCGCCGCAAAGCGATATTGCTGCCCCACGCCAATGGCCACCCCCAGCAAGGTGGTGCTTAAACAAAACAGCGCAAAACTTTCGCTATAAAGCGCCCATAAGGCCAAGAGTGCGCCACCTAGGCCAATGATATTGCCAATAAAAAAGCCGAGCTTGCGCCCAAACCAGCCCATTAACAGCGCCGCAGGCAAGGTGGCACTCATCAGCCCTAAAAACTGCAACGCCACAGGAACCGTTACCCACATAGGTGCAGGAGCCAGCTTTTGCCCGATCAAGGCACTGACAGTAACCAATAAAATATTGCCCGAAATCAGCAAGGCCTGGCCCAAGGCCAGCCCTAAAACAGGAAAAGGAAGCACGGTTCGCTCCAAAGAAAAAACAGCCGTCATACTGAGACAAAGCGTTTGATTTAACGAGGCATATTAAGAGAACAGGCTGTTTTAGCCATCGCCAACACTCCTGGAAATTAAACGACTGGCCTGAGTAGAAACGCAAAATAAAAAAGCCAGTTATTTACATAACTGGCTTTTAGAATTTTGGTCGGGATGAGAGGATTTGAACCTCCGACCCCTTGCACCCCATGCAAGTGCGCTACCAAGCTGCGCTACATCCCGACTGGGTCTGAATTGCTTCAGACGCGGCGCATTATACGCAAGACTTTGAAAAGATACAGGATTTTTTAAACTCTTTGCGAACTATCGAGTAGCTCGGCCAGTTCTTTGAGCTCGCTGATCATGGTTTTGATTAAAGCCTGATCCATTGCCACCGCGCCTGTGTCGGTTTCTTCACTCAAACGCTGACGCGCACCGCCTATGGTGTAGCCTTCGTGGTACAGCAAAGCCCGAATCTCACGCACTAAAATCACATCTTGGCGCTGATAATAACGACGATTGCCACGGCGTTTAACGGGTTTGAGCTGTTCAAACTCTTGCTCCCAATAACGCAGCACATGCGGCTTAACGTCGCACAGCTCGCTGACTTCACCAATGGTGAAATAGCGCTTGGCGGGGATGGGCGGCAGTTCGCTATTGTGACTCGGTTCCAGCATAAATTTCGACTCGTTCCTTCAGTTTTTGTCCTGGCTTAAAGGTGACAACACGGCGTGCCGTGATGGGGATTTCTTCCCCTGTTTTGGGGTTGCGGCCAGGACGTTGGCTTTTATCGCGCAAGTCAAAATTGCCAAAGCCCGACAGCTTGACCTGTTCATTGCGGCCAAGACTATCGCGGATCTCATCAAAGAAGAGATCCACCATGTCTTTGGCTTCCCTTTTGTTTAGGCCAAGATCTTCAAACAGCTTTTCGGCCAGTTCTGCCTTGGTCAAAGCGCTCATGCTAGCTCCTTAGCATCGCTCCTAAGCTCTTCTCTACCTGAGCCAGTACCGACGCCACCGAATTGGTTATTTCTTCGTCGGTTAATGTGCGCGAAGGATGCTGGAAGGTCAAGCCCAAAGCGAGACTTTTCTTATCTAAATCAATGCCTTTGCCCGTATAGACGTCAAAGAGACTGAGTTTAATCAGGTACTCTCCTGCACTGGCGCGAATGGCCGCAAGCAGATCCGCAACCGCTACGTCTTTGTTCACCACCAAGGCCAAATCACGGCGCATTTCTGGGAACTTGGACAGCTCGTTAAACTTCGGCACGCGTTTTTCTTGAATGGCTTCAACATCCAGCTGCGCCAAAAACAGCGCTTGCTTGATGCCCAAAGGCTTATGCAAGTTGGGGTGCAGCGCACCGAGCAAGCCCACTGCTTGCCACAGGCCTTGGGCATTTTGCTTTTCGATGGTTGCCGTTTGCCCAGGGTGCAGCGCAGGATGCTGGCCAGATACAAAACGGTAGTTTTCACCCGTGCGCGCCAACAGGCTCTCAACGTCGCCTTTAAGGTCAAAGAAATCCACTTCTTGCTCCGCCGCCGCCCAAGACAAAGGCTCACGCGCGCCCGTAATGGCCAAAGCGAGGCTCGGGATTTGCTGCAGCGTACCATCGGCTTGCGGCAGGAAGCGCAAGCCCGTTTCAAACAAGCGCACGCGGTTTTGCTGACGCTTGAGGTTGTAGCCTACCGCTTGCACTAAACCTGCAAAGAGGTTGGTACGCATCACCGACATATCCACAGAAATAGGATTCAGCAAGGCAATGGCCTCGTGCTCAGGATCAACGTGTTTTTGCAGTTCAGGTGCAATAAAGCTGTAGGTAATGGCTTCTTGGTAGCCGCGCGCCACAAAGTGACGGCGAATCTCTTTAAGGTCAAAGCGTTTTTCAGGCACTTTGGCCAAAGGCAAGGCGGCGCTGGGGCTGCGTGCGGGTAAAC
>JAYRHO010000427.1:0-1915 GCA_041907245.1 Saccharospirillaceae bacterium | reverse complement strand
CTCTGCCGACGAGCGCGATGCCATTATCCGTGGCCTAGAAGAAATCCGCATCGAAATCGAACGCGGCGAGTTTGAGTGGAGCGTAGCCTTAGAAGACGTACACATGAACATCGAATCACGTCTGACCGCCAAGATCGGCATAGCGGGCAAAAAACTGCACACTGGGCGCTCGCGCAACGACCAGGTGGCCACCGACATTCGCCTTTATATGCGCGATCAAATCGACCTTATCAGCGATGAACTTACGCGTTTACAACAAGGCATTGTTGGCCTGGCGGAAAAAGAAGCCGACACCATCATGCCAGGCTTCACCCACCTGCAAACCGCCCAACCTGTGACCTTTGGCCACCATTTACTGGCGTGGAACGCCATGCTGGAGCGCGACTACTCGCGCCTGCAAGACTGCCGCGCGCGCATGAACCAGCTGCCCTTGGGCGCTGCCGCCTTGGCGGGCACAACCTACCCCATCGACCGTCACTACACTGCGGAACTTTTGGGCTTTGATAAGCCCACCGACAACAGCTTGGATTCCGTATCCGACCGCGACTTTGCCATCGAATTTGCCAACGCCGCGTCCATCATCATGATGCACCTGTCGCGCTTCTCCGAAGAACTGGTGCTCTGGACTTCGGCGCAGTTTAAATTCATCGACCTGCCCGACCGCTTCTGCACAGGCTCTTCCATCATGCCGCAGAAAAAAAACCCCGACGTGCCCGAGCTGGTGCGCGGCAAAACAGGGCGCGTCTACGGTCATTTGATGGGGCTTTTGACGCTGATGAAATCTCAGCCTTTGGCCTACAACAAAGACAACCAAGAAGACAAAGAACCGCTCTTTGATACCGTCGATACAGTGCGTGACAGCCTGCGTGCTTTTGCCGACATGGTGCCGAACATCATCGCCCGCAAGGCCGATATGCGCGAAGCCGCCATGCGCGGATTCTCCACCGCCACCGATCTGGCCGACTATTTAGTCCGCAAAGGCACCCCCTTCCGCGACGCTCATGAGATTGTGGGTAAATCCGTGGCTTATGGCGTCAAAACAGGCAAGGATTTAAGTGAAATGAGCTTGGCGGAATTGCAGCAGTTTTCCCCTGCTATCGGCCAAGAGGTGTTTGCCGTACTGACACTGGAAGGCTCGGTGGCCGCGCGCAATCACATTGGCGGCACGGCGCCTGCTCAGGTGCGCGAAGCTGTTAAACGCGCACGCCAAGCCTTGGCACAGCGCTAAAGCGCACAAGGTAAACTGTGCGCAAAGGCCATGCGCAAGCATTGCCTGCAACTTAGGAGCGCATTAAGGTGTCTTAATCGCTCCAAGCATCATAATAACGAGAACACCCATGCTGCACCGTCCCCTGCTTACCTCCGCTGTTATCGCTCTTGCCCTAAGCCTTGCAGGCTGTGGCGGCCTGGACGACAGCGTTTCACCCTACAAAAAACTCGACTCAAACAACCCTGGCGGCTCTAAAGACCCCAATGGCAATGACGGCAGCGGCGGCGACAAGCCCAGTGATGGCAGCGGCGGCGACAACAACTCTGGCGGCGAAAACCCCAGCACGGGCACGACCGACCCCATCCCCAACTGCCCAGCCTCCACGACGGTTTTCAACAACACCCGCCTAGGCAATACCCACAACAGCGCCGATTACGATTTAAATAGCTACAGCGCCGCAGCCGATAACGGCTCGATTGCAGGCACTTGGGTCTTTACCCTGCAAGACAACTTCACCACGCCCGAAGCCACAGGAACGACGCTACAGAAGTTTATTATGGTGATTGATGGCGCAGACAGTGCCTATCAGGTAGGCAACTGCGCGGGCGTTACGCCTGTTACCCTCACCAAAAAATGCACCACTATTTCAGGAAATGAAGAAGTACCCTGCGACACCGAAGGCAGTAACGTCTTTGCCACCGTGCG
>JAYRHO010000426.1:0-1677 GCA_041907245.1 Saccharospirillaceae bacterium | reverse complement strand
GGGCAAGCCACCGTTCCACGCAGGGATATCGCTGCCATTGCCTTGTTGCTCTGCGCCAACAGGGGTGACATCTTTGCCCAAGCGACTGGCTTCTTGCGGGCTGACCAGAGCTTGAGTGGTCAGGGGCAGGATGAAAAAGGTTAGGGAAAGTATTGTTTTAATCATTAGCCTTTTGCCTATTAGTGTAAAAACTCGAGCAGGCTAATGATTAAGCAGGGTGCATTCAACTAGGGGTAACAAATCACTACAAAATTACGCAAACATCCATAACGAAAGCGTAATAAGCCCACAGAGCGCCAAGAGTGCAAAGGCAATAATTAGAATGATAAACACCAGCAAGGGGCGGTGCTCAACGGCCACGTCCAAGAAAATCGGAATGCCCGTAAAGAGCATGCGTGCCGAGTACAATCCCGCCAAGGTCACCCAAGCCATACCCACCCAAACATAAGGAATCAGGCCTGATAGGCCAGACAAAAACAGCGGTAAGGAGGTGAAAATAGCAAAGACCAAACAGCGTTCAAAGTCGGCTTCGCCGCCTGCAAAATTTTCGAGGCGAAACATCAAATAGGCCAAACACACCACGATAGAAAGTAGCAGTAAATACAGCACTATGGCTAAAGGTGCGGCTTTATCCATGCTCAGGTGCAACACCGTGCCATCAAGATTTTGCCAGCCCCATTGGGTCAGCCCGATTAGCAAGGAAACAGGGGGAATCAGAGCCACGACCAGCCAAGTTAAAATCACCACTTCTACCGTGGATTGGCCTGCGGTGCTGCGTAAATGCAGCCACTCTTTGCGAGGGTTGGCCAGTAAGCCAAATAAGTGTGTAATCATACAATCTCCTTATAGTGTTTTCCGTAGCAGTTCATTGTAGGCCATAAATTAAGCAATTGCTGCTGCTGGGATGCGGCAACAGCGGCCAAATTTGTGTCCTTAAGCGCCGCCACTATGGCCGCAAGCAGCGGAATAGCGGCTGGAGAATAAGAGGGCTGCCCCCAAAAGGCGGCTTTCATATCTGGGCTGTCGGTTTCCAAAAGCCAAGCCGCAAGAGGTAACTCTTGCACTAGCTGGCGCATCCTGTTAGCGCTGGGCTGAGCAATCACGCCGCCTAACCCCAATCTAAAACCCAAATCCAGCCAAGCCTTGGCTTGCGGTGCGCTGCCGCTGAAGGCGTGAACTATGCCGCCTTGGGTAAATTTTTGCTGGCGTAAAAAAGCGCAGGCTTGGTCGTGGTAGCCGCGAATGTGCAGGATAAGCGGCTTGCGATAAGCCTGCGCCAGTTGCACCTGTGCACTGAAAAACTGCCACTGTGTTGGCTCGTTGTGCTGCGCTTTGGCGGTGGGTAAATCAAGGCCGATTTCGCCTAGAGCACAAATTTGAGCATCTTGGCGCAGCTGGTCTTCCAGCCAATCTAAATCGCTGAGCTGGTGTTTTGCCTGAAAATACGGATGCAGCCCTTGGGCGTAATACCAAGGCTGATCACGGCACAGTGCGGGCAAGGTCTGCCCTTGTTCACGGCTGATACCTGGAATCATCAAGCCAACCAGCCCCAAGCCTTGCAGCCAACGCCAATGCGCTTCACGTTCGGGGGTGAAGGCGGCGAAATCAAAATGACAGTGACTATCAAACCAAGGGTAAAGGGGCATGGCTTCTCTTTGCGTAAAAATCTTGGGTTTG
>JAYRHO010000425.1:0-2273 GCA_041907245.1 Saccharospirillaceae bacterium | reverse complement strand
GCCCTGCACCACGCTGTAGGTAAAGAAGGCATTTAGCCCCATGCCAGGGGCTAAGGCGATGGGCAAGTTGGCCCAAAAGCCCATCAAAAAACAGCCAATGGCCGCCGCAATGCAGGTGGCCACAAAGACCGCGCCATGGTCCATGCCCGCCTCGGCCAGCATGCTGGGGTTAACAAAAATCACATAGGCCATGGTTAAAAAAGTGGTCATCCCTGCCACCACTTCGGTGCGCCAGTTGGTGTGAAAGCGCGAGAGCTGGAACAGTTTTTCCAGCATAAAGATCTCTTTTATCACAAGACTTTTCAAGGGTGCGGATTATAATGCCCAGCTGCTAAAAACCAACGAATACTCTAAACCTTGCCATAAATGGCAGCCCTTGGTGGAGAACCGCTATGAGCGCGTACCGAGATGAAATCCGCAACGCCATTCGCACCATCGAAAACTGGCCGAACCCAGGCGTGATGTTTCGCGACATCACGCCGCTTTTGAAAGACCCCAGTCTGTTTTACAAGCTGGTCTACAGCTTTGTGCAACGCTACCAAAGCCTCAATATCGACACCATTGCCGCCATCGACGCCCGTGGTTTTTTGATTGGTGCGCCTTTGGCCTATGAGCTGGAGCTCAGCCTCGTGCCTGTGCGCAAGCAAGGCAAGCTGCCCTATTCCACCATCAGCCAAAGCTACGAGCTGGAATACGGCCACGCCAGCATCGAGCTGCACACCGACGCCTTCGCCCCTGGCAGCCGCGTGGTGGTCATGGATGATTTAATCGCCACAGGAGGCACGATGCTGGCCGCCTGCCAGCTGATTCAAAAGATGGATGCCGAAGTGGTTGAGGTGGCCAGCATCATCGACTTACCCGCTTTAGGCGGTAGCCAAAAGCTGCGCCAAGCGGGGTTCAACGTTTTTAGCCTGTGCGAGTTTGAAGAGCACTAGCCCTTTTTACCTGCCTCTGCGGCGATGCGCTGCACCACTCGCGCCGCCGCGACAAAGCCAAAAGTCCCCGTCACCATGGTGGCCGCGCCAAAACCCGTCGCGCAATCTAAGCGCGTGCTGTCGCCGTCAAAGTTTTTCTCGGTGCTGCAACTGCCGTCAGGCTGTGGGTATTTCAGCTGCTCGGTGGAATACACGCAGGGAATGGAATAATTACGGCTGGGATTGCGCGAAAAATCGTAATCACGGCGCAAAATCGAGCGCACTTTTTTGGCCAAAGGATCGTTGGTGGTTTTATTCAAATCCCCCAGCGTAATTTGCGTGGGATCCAGCTGCCCACCTGCTGCGCCTGTTGTCACAATGCGAATTTTACGGCGCTTACAAAAGGCAATCAGCGCGGCTTTGCTTTTAACGCTGTCGATGCAATCCACCACATAAGAAAACTCGGGTTTAATCAGGGTTTCGAGGTTTTTCTCGGTGATAAATTCAACCACAGGCGTGACACGGCAGTCGGGGTTTATCGCCACAATGCGCTCGGCCAGCGCCTCCACTTTCAGCTTGCCAATGTTGCCTGCCAAGGCATGAATCTGGCGGTTGGTGTTGGTGATGCAAATGTCGTCCATATCAATCAGAGTGAGCGCGCCAATGCCAGAGCGCGCCAAGGCTTCGGCCGCCCAAGAGCCCACACCGCCTACACCCACCACGCAGACATGCGCCGCTTGCAAACGCTCAAGCCCCTGCGTGCCATACAAGCGCCCAATCCCGCCAAAACGATCTAAAAACATAGCTCTTGCTCATCTTAGGCACTTAGGCCGCGTTAAAAATTACAAAAAAGCTTGGCCTAGTGCGCCTGCACCAAGGCATTTCAAGCGTTTAAATATTCACCAGCTTAATAAAGGGCGCGTCTTCCACCGCTTGGCGGATCAGCTCATCCTGCTTCGGCATTTTGCGTAAATCCAACAAGCTGATGCGCGCCAGCACATGCGCCAACAGCTGATTCAAACCGCCCCATTGCGTTGGCAAAGTGCAAGACTGCGCCAGTTCACAGCCGTCGTCATCCTGACCACAGGAAGCCAGCGTTAGCGGGCCTTCAAAAGCTTGCACAATATCCAGCACAGGAATTTGCGAGGCCGCGCGCGCCAAACGGTAGCCACCGCCTGCACCGCGCTGCGCTTTAATCAAGCCCGCATCGACCAAAGTTTTCAGCACTTTGCGCACCGTAGGCAAGTTCAGCCCCGTGCGCTGCGCCAAATCCTCGGCCGACAGCTGCACCGCGCCTGCGTCCATCAGCTGGTTTAACAGCAGCACGCCGTAGTCCGTTAACTTACTTACTCTGAGCAT
>JAYRHO010000424.1:0-2551 GCA_041907245.1 Saccharospirillaceae bacterium | reverse complement strand
CGGGGTTTTTTAAGCAGGGCTAGGGCTTAGTCGCGCTCAAGGATGGCAACGACACCTTGGCCACCTGCGGCGCAGATGGAGATCAAGCCACGGCCTGAGCCTTTTTCTTCCAGCATCTTGGCCAAAGAAGCCACGATACGACCACCTGTTGCGGCGAAGGGATGGCCTACGGCAATAGAAGAACCGTTGACGTTGAGCTTGCTGCGGTCGATTTTGCCCAGAGGCTTGCTCAAGCCCAAACGCTCTTTGCAGAACTTCTCGTCTTGCCAAACGTGCAGGGTAGATTCCACCACACCCGCAAAGGCTTCGTGGATTTCATAGAAGTCGAAATCTTGCAGCGTTAAGCCAGCGCGTTCCAGCATACGAGGCACAGCGTAAGCAGGTGCTAACAACAAGCCTTCTTTTTGTGCTTTGCCGTCTTTGCCGAAGAAGTCTACCGCCGCAGTTTCATAGAAAGATAAGTAAGCGCGTACTGGCAGGTTGTGCGCTTTTGCCCATTCTTCGGAAGCCAAAAGCACCACAGAAGCGCCGTCGGTTAAAGAAGAAGCGTTACCTGCGGTGATGGTGCCTTTGCCTGATTTCTTGTCGAAAGCGGGTTTCAAAGATGCCAGCTTAGCCATATCGGGTTTACGCGCTAGGTTGTCTTTATCCAAACCTAAGTAGGGGGTAATCAGATCATCGAAGAAGCCACGATCGTAAGCAGCCAATAGGTTTTTGTGGCTGTTAAAGGCGATTTCGTCTTGAGACTCACGGCTGATGCCCCACTCTTTTACCGTCAATTCCGTGTGATCGCCCATGGACAGCTTGGTGCGCGGCTCGGCGTTTTTAGGAATGTTGGGCACTAGGTGACGGGGGCGGATTTTGGCCAACACCTTGATTTTCTCACCTGTGGTCTTGGCGCGGTTGGCGTCCAGCAGGATTTTACGCAAGCCTTCGTTCACGCCAATGGGCGCGTCGGAAGTGGTGTCTGAGCCGCCTGCGATGGCCGAGTCGATTTGGCCTAAAGCGATTTTATTGGCCGCCATGATGATGGCTTGCAGGCCAGTGCCACAGGCTTGCTGAATGTCGCAAGCGGGCGTTTGTGGGTCTAAGGACGTGCCCAGCAAGGTTTCACGAGCTAGGTTAAAGTCGCGGCTGTGTTTCATCACCGCGCCTGCGATGAACTCGCCAATGCGCTCACCCTGCAAGCCATAACGATTCACCAAACCATTTAAGGCTGCGGTCAGCATGTCTTGGTTGGAAGCGTAAGAGTAAACGGTGTTGGATTTAGCAAAAGGAATACGGTTACCACCGATAATGGCAACGCGGCGAACAGTAGGGAGAGCTTTTGACATGACCGAGTCCTATAAAAACAAAAGTGAAACACACACAGTAAGGTGCAAGACGCAGGCAGTGTAATCACCGCCCTATTCCCTACATTGGCTGAATTGACATAGTGCAAAGCGCAGGCGGTCAATTAAAGCCTTTATCAATGTTGCTCTAATCTGCTACCGTCTGGTTTTTTTATTCCCATCACCTCGTTTTTCAGGACAAAGCATGAGCAACTTTCTCGAATCGTTATTAGACAGCCCAGTTGGCCGCAATTTAATGAAATCCGTACTGCCTAAGGCCGTCGTATTAAAGCGTTACAACCCCGCGCAAGCCAGCTACTTCACAGGCCGCATCCTGCTCGGCGTGAGCAACAACAGCGCCTTAATTAAAGACATCATGCGCAACCTCAAAGACGCCAACGCCAGCGTGTTCTACCCCGCAGCCGCAGGCTATGCCAAAGTCATCATCGACGCCGCCAAAGAGTTTGGCGTGAAGGTGCAAGGCGTGGAAATCACTCCTGCCATGACCGAAAAATTCGACGCTTTTGTGTTCGATGCCTCAGGCTTTAGCGACACCCCAGACGTCAACCAGTTTTACTATTTCTTCAACCCCATTATGCGCAAGCTCAACACCAATGGCCGCGTGATTGTACTGGGTCGCCCACCCATGCAAGCCGCCAACGGTGAACAAGCCGCCGCCCGCCGCGCCATCGAAGGCTTTACCCGTTCTGTCGCTAAAGAAGTAGGCAAGAAAAGCTCAACCGCTCAGGCCATTTTGGTTGAAGACGGTGCCGAAGCGAACCTCGATTCCTCCTTCCGCTTCGTGCTGTCGGCCAAGTCTGCCTATGTTGACGGCCAAGTCATCACTGTAAGCAAAGCCAGCGTTGTTGCCTACCCAGATTGGCACAAGCCTTTAGCGGGTAAAGTGGCCTTGGTAACAGGTGCGGCGCGCGGTATCGGTGAAGCCATCGCTCGTACTTTGGCACGCGACGGCGCGACCGTACTGGGCCTTGATATTCCCCCTGCGGCAAAAGACTTGGAAAACGTGATGAAATCCATCGGCGGCGAAATGCTGCTTGGCGATATTTCCAGCCCTGAAACTCCCAAGCTGATTTCCGACAAGCTCAAAGCCATGGGCGGCGGCGACATCATCGTCCACAACGCTGGCATCACCCGCGACAAAACGCTGGCCAACATGCCTGAACACTGGTGGAAAATGACCATCGACATCAACCTCTCCG
>JAYRHO010000423.1:0-4601 GCA_041907245.1 Saccharospirillaceae bacterium | reverse complement strand
GTGGGGTTGGAAGTGCTTTGCGATTGCACTTTGTTCATGGCGCCGATGAGCTTGGCAGGGCCTGCGGCATAGCCAATACGCCAGCCCGTCATGCTGTAGGCTTTGGACACGCCGTTTAACACTATGGTGCGCTCGTACAGGTCGGGGGCGACGGTCAGGATGTTTTCAAATTTGAAATCCGCCCACCAGATGTATTCGTACATATCGTCGGAGGCGATCAATACCTGTGGGTGTTTGCGCAGCACCTCGGCCAATGCTTTGAGCTCGTCGGCGCTGTAAGCCACACCTGTGGGGTTCGATGGGCTGTTTAACACCACCACTTTGGTTTTTGGGGTGATAGCGGCTTCTAACTGCGCTGCCGTGATTTTAAAACGGGTGCGGTCGTCGGTTTCCACAATCACGGGCACACCGCCAGAAATTACCACCATATCTGGGTAAGACACCCAGTAAGGCGCGGGAATAATCACTTCATCGCCAGGATTGATGAACGCGACGCTTAGGTTAAAGAAGCTTTGTTTGCCGCCGCAAGACACCAAAATTTGGTTGGCTTCGTATTTTAAGCCGTTGTCGCGTTGCAGCTTGGCGATGATGGCTTTTTTCAAGCCAGGCGTGCCATCGACCGCTGTGTATTTGGTAAACCCGTTATTGATGGCCGTAATGGCCGCCTGTTTGATGTGCTCTGGCGTATCGAAATCGGGCTCGCCGACGCCAAGACCAATAATGTCTTTGCCTGCGGCTTTTAATTCGGCCGCACGTTTGGAAACAGCCAGAGTAGGGGAGGGCTTAATCTGTTGCACGCGATCAGACAGTTGTAGGTCCAAAATGGTATCCTCAAACACAAAGTGTAAAAATGGCTTGGGTGGCATTGGCAAAACGCCAGCCAAAAAACCGCGTGATTGTAGCCGAATTGCAGGGTAACTAAAACCGCATGAGTAAGAATTTTGAGCTGGTGTCTAAGTACGCACCCGCAGGTGATCAGCCTGCCGCCATTGCCTCCCTCGTTGGAGGTATTCAAGCAGGCTTAAGAAGCCAAACCCTTCTAGGCGTAACGGGTTCGGGTAAGACCTTTACCATGGCCAACGTCATTGCCCAGTGTGGCCGCCCGACCATAGTGATGGCGCACAATAAAACCTTGGCGGCGCAGCTTTATGGTGAGTTTAAAGAGTTCTTTCCGCACAACGCCGTGGAGTATTTCGTCTCTTATTATGACTACTATCAGCCTGAGGCCTATGTGCCTGCCTCGGATACCTTTATTGATAAAGACGCGTCCGTAAACGAGCACATAGAACAGATGCGCTTGTCCGCCACCAAAGCGCTGCTGGAGCGCCGCGACGTGGTGATCGTGGCGACGGTTTCGGCGATTTACGGCTTGGGCGACCCCGATTCTTATTTAAAAATGATGCTGCACGTCGCGCGCGGCCATGAAATCGACCAGCGTACGGTGCTGCGCCGTTTAGCCGAGCTGCAATACACGCGCAACGATATGGATTTTCACCGTGGCACGTATCGTGTGCGCGGCGATGTGATTGATATTTTCCCCGCTGAAAGCGACGACGAAGCCATCCGTATTGAATTATTCGATGATGAGGTGGAAAGCATCGTGAGTTTCGATCCCCTCACGGGCGAGGTGCGCAATAAACTCGCGCGCGCTACCATTTACCCAAAAACCCACTATGTCACGCCTAGGCAAACCATTTTGGATGCCATCGACAGCATTAAAATCGAACTTAACGAGCGCCTTGAGTATTTCCGCGAACACAATTTATTGGTCGAAGCGCAGCGCCTTGAGCAGCGCACCAATTACGATTTAGAAATGATGCAAGAGCTGGGCTATTGCTCGGGCATTGAAAATTATTCGCGCTATTTATCGGGCCGCAACGCGGGCGATCCGCCACCGACTTTATTCGATTATTTACCCGACGATGCGTTGGTTCTGATCGATGAATCGCACGTCACCATTCCGCAAATTGGGGCTATGTATCGTGGCGACCGTTCGCGCAAAGAAACCTTGGTGCAATTTGGTTTTCGCCTGCCGTCGGCGCTGGATAACCGCCCCATGCGTTTTGAAGAATGGGAAGCCATAGTGACGCAAAGTATTTTTGTGTCGGCCACGCCAGGCACTTACGAAGCCGAGCACCAAGATGCGGTGGTCGAGCAGGTGGTGCGCCCAACGGGCTTAATTGACCCTGAAATGGAAGTGCGCCCAGCTACGGGGCAAGTGGACGACGTGCTGCATGAAATTCAGTTGCGCACACAAAAAAATGAACGCGTATTGATTACCGTTTTAACCAAACGCATGGCCGAAGATCTTACCGAATTTTTGTTAGAGCAGCGCATAAAAGTGCGCTATTTGCATTCGGATATCGACACGGTTGAGCGGGTGGAAATTATTCGTGGTTTGCGTTTGGGCGAGTTCGATGTGCTAGTGGGTATTAACTTACTGCGAGAAGGGTTGGATATTCCTGAAGTGTCTTTGGTGGCGATTTTCGATGCCGACAAAGAAGGCTTTTTGCGCAGTGAACGCTCACTGATTCAAACCATTGGCCGCGCTGCGCGTAATTTAAACGGCAAAGCCATTTTATACGCCGACCGTATTACCGATTCCATGCAGCGCGCCATGAACGAAACCGAGCGCCGCCGCGAAAAACAAACCGCCTTTAATAAAGAACATGATATTACCCCTCAGGGTGTAAAACGCTCGGTCGAAGATATTTTAGAGGCCACGCCCATGATTGGGCGAAAAACCAAGTTCGATCGCAAGCGCGATAAAGTGGCCGATAAAAATGCCGCTTACAGCGACGATTGGCAGAGTATGAATCCGCAGCAGTTGGTAAAAGCTTGCAGCAAAGCAGAAGATGCCATGTATAAAGCCGCGCAAAATCTGAAATTTGAAGAAGCCGCTCGTTTGCGCGACCAATTGCACGCCATGAAAGCGCGCATGATAGAACTTAGCTAACAATAATTTATGACTGGAAGTTGACGCTCGTTATGACGAAAAAATTCACGCAACAAGATGCCATCATTGAAAAACGGGAAGTCTGTTTTCAGGGTTTTTATCGCATGGAAAAACTGACTGTGCGTCATGCGCTTTTTCGCGGTGGCTTTAGCAACAGCCTGAGCCGTGAATTGTTTGTTCGCCCCGATGCGGTGTGCGTACTGCCTTACGACCCCGCTGCCGACAAGGTCCTATTAATTGAGCAATTTCGCATTGGCGCACTGGATAAAAGCACGCACCCTTGGCTTATGGAAGTGGTGGCCGGTTTAATTGAAGAAGGCGAGAGTGTTGAAAACACCGCGCTGCGAGAAGGCGAAGAAGAAGCGCACATTCACTTTACTAAACTGATCCCTATCTGCCGTTATTTTCCCTCTCCAGGTGGCAGCGACGAGCAGGTGTATTTGTATTTAGGCTTATTTGATAGTCGTCATGCGCAAGCGGAAATAGGCGGATTAGAACAAGAGGGTGAAGACATTAAAATCCATCTTATGCCTTTTGCCCAAGCGTTAGAAAGTGTTGAAAAGGATCAAATTAATAACGCAGCGGCCATTATGGCTTTGCAGTGGCTCGCCTTGCAAAAATTACAAGGCAAGCCTCTTGATGAGGTTAATTGCTAAAAGGCCAAGCAGGGCGGCTGGCGGCCGAAACCGTTAGCCATTGGCCATTTTCAATATCGTTGCCATTTAAGGGCACAGCGTAATACTCCAAAGGCGCTTGCTCTGAAGTCACCGCGCTGACCGCTGCTAAGGCTTTATCGGTAATCACCCCGTAAAATAATCGGGGTCAAAAAATGCATCTATCGAATATATTGCGACTTAGCGCTTAAAGACTATGCCACGAAATGGCTGTGGTTTTATAATCACGAACGGCCTCACAAGGCCAACGGCGGCAAACCACCTTTAATGGCTGCATAACCTCTACTTTTAACTGCGGTTAAAAATGGGGTGATTACCTAAAACACTTGCATTCCATTTTTGGGGTCTTATAATGCGCGCCACTTCTTTAGAACTATAGCTCAGTTGGTTAGAGCGCTACCTTGACATGGTAGAGGTCCCCAGTTCGAATCTGGGTAGTTCTACCAAAAAATTCCCCTTTAAAATCAGTAGATTATCGTCAAACAGTCGTTTGAAACCTCCTCTTAAAAATCATTAAAAAAGCACTCCGTGCCCATTTCGTGCCCATCCTGTGCCCAAATCGATTTTCGAGTTAGCTAAAAAGTGGCTATTTTGACCTCTACCTTAGTGCCCAAAAGGCATTAAAAAAGCCCCTTTCGGGGCCTAGTTAGCTAGTTGGGATTTAGTAGAAGTATGTGGGCGGTATTCGCATTCTGAGCTGGTCCAATAGCTCCCTAAATGTGAGCATTAGCCAGCCTGTACCTTTTAGCTTTTCTTGCAGCCAAAAACCGATAGCGCTGTGGTTGTCTAAATTTGATGGATAACCTAAGTAGCTTGCAACCCCATAGCCGTACTTCACTTTTAGCTCATTGATTGAATCAATAATCAGTTTTGAGAAGCTTGTCGGATACCACTTGTCGGCAGGAACCCCATGGTAGTCAAAACAAATTTCTAAAGCACGGTTATAGCGCCTATATCGAATCATCATTGCC